>JAAXUM010000092.1 GCA_013336025.1 Chlorobiaceae bacterium | reverse complement strand
CTCATGCCGGGCGAGAGCATCTTGCATGAGCCGAGATCTCGTAACTCCCTTTCTGAATAAGGCTGGAATAAAAATCCTGAACATTCCTGTCAAGAATATCAGAGAGTACCTCAAGAAAAAGCGGTTCCTGCAACCCGCTGTAAAAACCAATCTGGAGACGCACGAGAGGATAGTGCTGTTCAGCAAAAAAGGAGATGCGAAACCTGAATTTCCGGTTCATGATACTCTCCGTTATCGCACCGGTTTCCTGCTCAACGCCAGCATAACCAAGATCAAGAAGTACTCTTGCCATACCTGACAACGATGTCAATGCCGGCATATTGAGTTCAAGCGATCCTGGATAACCAAACACCGTGGGATGCTCACCGGTTATCGATATGGTTCCAGGCACCCGGGAGAGCCTCATACTTGATGCCTGATCCGGTGGCAGGCTTCTGATCATTTCCGAATATTTCGGATCAGCTTCAGTGAATCGTTTGCCTGCGCTCCACATCGCAATCCCCTCAAACAGTGAGGTCATGTCGGGTTTCCGCTGTTCACGGGAAACGATGGGAGGTACATTCGACTCCTTCTTAAAGAACCGGTCAAAAAGACCCATGCCAACCTCCTCGTCAGGATTAAAAAGAGAGTTGAAATACAACGAAAAACAATGGTTTTTCCATGATTTTTCAGTCAATTAAAGCAACCCGACAATTTTCTGTAAAAGCACCTTGCTGTCGACAGGTTTGACAAGATAATCATTCATACCGCTCGCCATCGCACGACGAATCGTTTCCCTGTCACAATCGCCACTCAGACAAATAATCGGAATATCACGATAATCGCGCTTTGCTGCACGAATGCGCCTTGTCGCTTCAAGCCCGTCAAGAACGGGCATCTGAATATCGATAAGCAAAAGATCGCAAGAATGGTTTTCAAGGGTATCAATCGCTTCCTGTCCGTTTTTTGCCTCCATAACCGTTAAACCTCCCCTCTGCAGGATATTTTTGACGGCCATGCGATTGATGGCTGAATCATCAGCGACAAGTGCCGTTTTTCCGGCCAGAAAGTTTTCAAGACTGCCTGGTTTTGTCCTGATTGCTCCGGCAAGCGCAGCAAGAAGCTCCGAAAGAACCACGGGCATGGGAAGCAGCGCCTGAATACCGGATTTTTCCGCACGTCCCTTCAACAAGGTCGAGGACTTTCGGGTATAGGCAACAACCGGCAGAAAGACACCTTTTTCCCGCATTCTGAAGGCAAGCTCATAGCCGTCAATAACAGAAAGATCGAGATTCAGAAGAACAAGGTCATACGGCCTTGATTCAATCATCTCCATTGCCTCTGTCCCTCCGTGAACCTGATCAAGCGCAACACTGAGAGGCAGCAGATACCGGGCAATCAATACAAGATTTTCAGGATCATCATCGACATGAAGTATCCGCTTAACCGAAAACAGTTCACGATATTGGGCATAAAGATCTGTCTCAAAATCAGCAATATCACTCTCGCTGACCAAAGGAAATGTCATGATGAATTCAGTAAATTCACACTGAACAGAACGACAGACTATATCTCCCCCAAAAGAGTTCATAACCCGCTTGCAGTAGGCGAGCCCAAGACCAGTCCCCCCTTTTCTGCCCGAAGTAAAAAAAGGATCGAACAGCTTTTCAAGATTTTCCTTTGCAACGCCAGGACCGGTATCCCTTACCGTAACACTGTTGACACTCTCGCCTCTCTTGAGACGAATATCGATACGACCATCAGGAAAAGAGCGAAGAAAATAAAGGGCATTCATAACCAGGTTGAAAAGTACAAACACATACATGGTCTCGACACCCCTGAATACAAAATCATCATCCTCAAAAAAATGAACCCGTTGACGCTCTTCGTTCGATTCGTAACCATATTCATCAACAGCCTTTCGGGTTATGGCTGAAGCGGAGAGATAGGTGAATCCGTTTTTCTCGGGAACATCCCCCCTGACCTCTTCAAGAATCATCTCAATAACCTGGATACCCCGGTTAACAGCTATCTGACCACGGGCAACCTTTTCATAGATTCTTTCGATTCCCCCGCCGCTGATCGTTGGAAAGTTTCTGTCGGCATGATACAACGGCAGTTCATCCTGAATGGATTCGAGATTATAGCGTATCTGACCCAGAGGGTTGCGCATCTCATGGGCAATTCCGGCAGCAAGAGACTTGAGGGCATTGTTTCTCTCCATGGCCATAATTCCCCGTTTGTTGCTGTAGCTGAAAACATAACCCGCAACTATGGTAAACACCAGTACAAGAAGATAGAGTGGAATATTAAACTCAGGTTTGAGCTCGACCCTTGGAGTTGAAAGAAAATAAAATACAACCGCCCCTGTTACACCAAGAAACAGATCAAAAGCAAACATCAGCCAGTTGGGAACAAAGGCAATCAGCACAAACAGCATAAAAATTTCCCAGTACAGCCAAAGCTCATGAAAATTGTTCATGATGAGGTTGACCGTAAAAACAAAGGGAAGAACAAAGATTATGGTAAAGTGCCAGAAAAAAGTGAACCGGGTCTGAATAAAACCGGGAAGGCTGCTTTTAAGCAGCACGGCAACGCACAGAACAGTTGCAATCAGACGAAGAAACAGATTTTCATAAGGGAGATGAAAGCCGTATTTGAAAATAAAATAAAAAAAGAAATGGGCTGGAGCACCAAGAATGCCGGCAGCAAGCGTATTGAAACGAGATACCTGGGTACCATCACTTACACACTGGCGAATATAGGATAACACCTTCAATCCCCACTCCCGACAATTAATTTATTGACACTCTCCCCCGCTGCCCTGAAGCATGCCTCTATGGATGCGCCACGCCGATAATCACCTGTTGCGGCAAAACCGGAAAAAGAGACCAGCTTTTGATCAACCTCACCAAGAAGCCGATGATGCCATGGCGAATAGGCACAAAGTCCCTCGGAAAGATACCGAAAAACAAAAGACTCTCTCACATTGTCTTTTATTGTAAAATAGCGTCCGGCAATCTCCTCTCCGAGAGCAATCACCTCTTCAGGCCGGGATTGATCGGACACAATGGATCTTGCAACTCTGCCGCTGAACGTATACCGAACCAGATCAAGATCATTGATGCCATATGCCCCGGCATTGCTCAAAGGAAATGTGTCATCAAAAACCATGGCCCGCTGAGCTTTTGGAAACACGTTCCGACGATATTTCACAATGGCAACTGCTACCGGAAAATACTGTATACGCCTCAAAAGGAGTGAAACTTCAGGATAAAACGGCTCAAGAAGATCACTCAACCGGTGCGCAGGGAGTGCTGAAACAACCCGGTCATATACCGCTGATAAAGAACGGCCCTCATAGTCATAACCGATCCTGATCGCTCCTTTTTCATGATCATGGCTGACAGATGTAACCCGATGTGAGGAGAGAATTCTCAGCAAACCGGATCCCGCAAGGAGCTGAAAAGCTTCAAGCATGCCATGCATACCCTGCTGCAACTGCTCATAACTGTCAAGCAGAAGTGCAAGATTTGAACCGAAATTACCCGGATAACACTCATCCGGTTCTGCACCGTTCATCCTTACGGTAACAGGCCTTACGATGTGACGTAAACAGGGGCCCTTCAGGTATTCCGCAAGGGAGAGATGGTCATACTGCTCGGCAAGCAGAGAGAAATACTCGCTGGCAAGAACACCCTGACGGCGGTCTTTGAGAATTGCCCTGACAGGCGGATAGAGTTTTCGAATACCGTTAAAACCGCATAAACTTAAAAAACGCAGCACGTTGAAAAGTCTGGCCCCCTCTTTATTGATGCTGACAACCCTGCCATCAATCACCTGGGAGGTATTAAAACCAAAATACTCAAAATCGGAAACACCGCAATCCCTGACAAAATCCCGAAACAAACGGTAATTTTTACCGATATTTTTTCCACCGAAATCAAGCCACCTGTCACCAAGCCGTTCACTGCCTATCCTGCCTCCAATGCGATCAGCCGACTCGTAAAGATCGACACTGATATTGTGCTGCATGAGGTAATATGCCGAAGCAATTCCTGAAATTCCGCCGCCGATAACCGCTGCCCGCATCATAACGAAGCTTCCGTTTGAAGAATCTGGTGAACTTTTGCGTCAAATTGCATTTTACTTCTTGCACCTATTTTTTCCACCCTTTTCCTCTGTTCCTCATACCGTTTTGAACTCATAAATGCGAAAGCTTTCAGCGTTGCATCGGCAACAACCTTACCATATTGAAGAACCTGAATGTATATTGGAGCATCCTTATCCTCGCTTGTTTCGTCAGCAGTAAAACTGCAATATACTCTCAGTACAACAGGAACATTGTTTTCAATGTAATGAAAAAAATTCGTATTATAGTTCAGTAATGCAAGCCCCCCGTCAAATGAGAGCCCCTGAATGTGAGCGGTTGCAACACCAGCCTGTCTCAAAGCCTCAAGCATCAGCAACCCCTGAACATGATCAGAGGAGTGATCGAATGAGATCTCTTCCGTATCTGCAAGCATATTGAAATACAGCATGCAGCCAGCTTGAAAATAATCTGAAATCAACACATTGGCACTGTTTTTCTTATGGACGTATTTTTTTTCTATCGGGCATGGAAGATTATCCTCTCCGGTTATTGCAAGATGACTTTTCAAAAGACTTTTAAGATCAACCGGAAGTTTTTTCATCAAACCTGCTGCCGTCTCAATATCAAAAGGGGCCTTAACCCTGTATGAAGGACAGAACAGTGCCCTGGCTGCAGCATAAACGCCAGGATTGGCTCTCCGGTAATCAAGGGAGATGAAAAGTTCACAGGTATCCCCAAGAAGCCGAAGATACCGGGAAGCCTCTTCAACTGAAGAGACTTTGACAATCTGCAGCGCGATACCCGATTGAAGAGGAAGAGCATCACCCTCCATCACCATCGTATACGGTTTTTTACCGGGATTGAGGGTAAGAATACCAAAATCTCTGCCCTGTCTTCTTACGGTTCTCTGAAACCGGAGGCGAGGCGTTGACATTGGCTGAAATACAGGATGAAAATCGTGTCCTGCGGTTCTTTTTACTGATTGGTGTAACATTGTATTCTATAATTGTAATGAATGGTAACGATCCTGTTTCTTTCTGCAATATAACCTTGTTTGTTTCAGGGTAACAGGCTTTAAAAATGAATGTTAACCCCTTCGTAACAATCACTGGAATCTGTAAGGTTCTATTTGCAGAAAAGTTCTTGTCGATAGCACATCGCTCAGGTGAGCTTTACGACTATGCGGAGTTGAATGCCGCAGACAACATTTACTTCAGACCTGAACCTCAAGGAAGCCTGGTATTTGTCGCTTATGCTTCCGGAAGTTTCGGGATTTTCGTATTTTTGGCTTTTTAACCACTAATTTGTCATTATCCATGAGCCAGCTCGACTTACTCAATATTGTCCATCGCCCCAGAAGACTCCGCAAAACAGCCGCAATCAGAAACCTTGTACAGGAACACACCCTTTCAGTTAATGACCTTGTTTTCCCGCTCTTTGTCTGCCCTGGATCCGGTGTTGTCGAAGAGGTCTCCTCCATGCCCGGAAGTTTCCGATATTCCATTGACAACGCTGTAAAAGAGTGCCAGGAACTCTGGGATCTCGGCATACAGAGTATCGATCTTTTCGGTATTCCCGAACAAAAAACTGAAGATGGAAGCGAAGCCTACAACGACAAGGGAATTATCCAGGAAGCCATCCGCGCTATAAAAGCCAAGCTCCCTGACCTCTGTATCATGACTGACGTTGCACTTGATCCCTTTACTCCATTTGGCCATGACGGGCTGGTAAAAGACGGTATTATCCTGAACGATGAAACCGTAGAGGTACTCTGCAAAATGGCGGTTTCTCATGCCAATGCAGGTGCCGATTTTGTATCGCCGAGCGACATGATGGATGGCCGTATCGGCGCAATCCGCGAATCACTTGATGATGCAGGTTCATCAGATGTAGGAATCCTCTCCTATGCCGCCAAATATGCATCGAGCTTTTACGGCCCGTTCCGCGATGCGCTCCATTCCGCACCGCAGTTCGGCGACAAATCAACCTATCAGATGAATCCCGGAAACTCCGACGAGGCGATGAAGGAGATTGAACTCGACATCATGGAAGGTGCCGACATCGTTATGGTTAAACCCGGTCTTGCCTATCTCGACATCGTATCCCGCACCAAAGAACGTTTTGACGTTCCTGTTGCCATTTACCACGTTTCGGGTGAATACTCCATGGTCAAAGCCGCAGCAGCACGCGGGTGGATTGACGAAGAAAGGGTTATGATGGAATCCCTGCTCTGTATGAAACGCGCCGGTGGTGACCTTATCTTTACCTATTATGCAAAGGAAGCTGCAAAAAAACTTCGCTGAACCCTGATAAACACAGCAGGAGATGACTCAAAAGCATCTCTGATTTATTGTCGTGAGCGATTTGAGCTGACAGGTGGATGAAGTCCCGACTTGTCGGGAAATCGCAGAACAAATAAATAGACGTGCTCTCAACAAGACTGGCTGCATGGAAAATACAGCCGGGCATTTTACTCTTTATACCTATGATACGATATCTGACCTCAGGGGAATCGCACGGCCCGGCACTTTCAGCAATTGTGGAGGGAGTGCCGGCAGGTGTCGGCATTACGCCTGAAGCGATCAATACCCAGCTCGCCCGACGCCAGCAGGGATATGGCCGCGGAGGACGCATGAAAATCGAGACCGATCAGGCGGAAGTGCTCTCCGGAATCCGCTTCGGAAAAACCATCGGTTCACCGATCACTCTGGTCATCAGAAAC
>JAAXUM010000091.1 GCA_013336025.1 Chlorobiaceae bacterium | reverse complement strand
AGGCAGGTTACAGAAGTGGCATTCGACACCAGTTCCTCATCAAACAACCTGCCTGACCCCTCTTTGGAGGGAATCATGTTTGTTTTAAAAAAGCTTTGCTGCTTCACTTTTGGGACTCCATGATATTTCTGCCTTTCTTTGTCAGTCTGTATTTTTGTGTCGGACTTTTGGGGGCATTGGGTTGCGACATCTCTATCAGATCGTCTGCGATAGCTGTGTCCAGGTAGTTTTTGCTGAAGCTGACCCTGTCTTTCATGCCCACCGCATGCATCAATTCTGCCCTGCTCATTTCACCATCACTGGCTTTCAATAATTGCATTACTTGCAGCATTACTTGATGGGTTACTTGATGGGTTACTTGATGGGTTACTTGATGGGTTACTTGTTCGACATTTGCTGAGCGAATTGCATCCGGGTGAACAGGAAAGCATACTAAAAAATAGTTTCGATCATCATCCGTTTGGAAAACAGGATCTGGCGAGCTAAAAGCGCAGATCGTGTGGAGCACAGCCTTCGGATTCCAGCCTTTCTTGAATTCGAGCCTCTCCCACTCAACTGCCTGACTATGCAGAAGCGATTCAATGGAAATTGGTAATCCAGCGGCATCCATAGCATTCTCAATATTGTAGATTTTTGCCTTTTGCTTACTTGATCAGTAATTTTTGCAATCCTGCAAGTTTACTTCTAATACGTTACCTCGGCCATCAACTATTCATTTTCTTTTTTACTTCATCAATAAATCGTTTTGCCCATGGAGAGGCGTTCATGATTTTAACTGGATCGATCATCTCCAAAATTTTGAACGAGTGCTCGCCTTTGCCATACTCACCTTTGGATTCGCTGTTTTTTGTTGCTTTTTTAAGAGACTTATACACGCTCTCTTTTGCAATCGATTCAATCTGGTTCCCTTCTGCCGGTAACGATTTGAGATGAAACCCCTGACCAAAGAACTCCCTCAAGGATGCTCGATCAGTTAAAAACCACGCTTCCATGCACTGTACCATCAAGTGGCACTCTTGTTCACTGGCCTTTGCCGGTTTTTCCCAGCAGTCGCCCGGACGGTTATGAAGATGTTGCCAAGGTTTCCAACTTTCAGGGTTTCCCTGCATACATTCAGCACTAACCGGCGCTTCGCTGTCTACCAATAGCATAGCACTGTTACCATTTTCAAGAGCAACACAAAACGAGTCATAGGCATCCTGACGGCTCCCGCAAGCAACTATCCTCGGCATTGTTTCGACAAGTCCAGCCTTTCTGAGAAATGCAGCAAAACCTTTCCGACAAGCTGTTTTCAATTGGTTGGTATCACCGCCACCCTCTACATACAATTTTACACCTACCATCGTGTACCTCCGATTTCACCCCGAGTCCAGAGTTCACCTAAACTGTATTTTTTAAGCCACGGCTTAAGAGCCTCAGCATTCAAGCGTCGCACCTGAGTACTATTGTCATCACCTTTTTCGCAAACAAGAATTGATTCAGGCTGATCAGACATTGCATCAACCAGAACATCAGAATGAGTGGTAACAATAAGTTGTGTGCGTTCTGAGGCCTCTTTCAGTAGCTCCGCTAAGGTTGGAAGAATATCGGGATGAAGACCTAATTCCGGTTCTTCAATGCATACCAAAGGCGGTGGATCGGGATGACACAAAATTGCAAGAAGAGAGAGATAACGTAAAGTTCCATCTGATAGCCGGGTTGCTGGCACCGTAAAACGACCCTCATGAAAAAAAACCTGAACTGTTCCTCCTTCTATTTGAACATCATAATCGTCAATTCCTTCGTAAAGAGACTGTAATGCTTTGAGGAGCCGCTTCTTGACCAATGGCTCACGTTTTAAACGGTTGAGAACCAGACCGAGATTACTTGAATCCGATTCAAGAAAATTATTGGGTAAATCAGCTTTCTGCGGCAGACGGGGTGCAGTATAACGTCCAAAACTCCATTCTCGGTATAAACGAATCTTGCTAAAGGCCTGCCCTATATAGGTTATTTCTGGATATTGATCCGGATCTCGCCGCTGAGAAAGGATAGATTTTTCAAGATCAACATCCTCTTGCTGTAATGATCTTTTTTCACCTTTCACATTCAACGCTGGACGACCATCATTGAAGTGGTAATAAAAGTAAGCGCAAGGGTGATTATTGGTATGTGGTTTTTCATTTTCAATTTTTTCATCAACAATCTCAAAGCGCTGACCGACCTCAGTAAATGAGAGTAAATAACGGAGATTTTGTGCACCCTTGGGATAAGCGAGAACAACATCTATTGATGCCACAGGCTTCTCTTTTCCTCCTTTCCAGAGCCAGTCTCTGACCCCCCCACCTTCTCTGATCGGTTTTAATAACTGGTCAGGCGCATTCTTCAGCAGCTCAATAGATTCCAAGAGATTTGATTTTCCTGAGCCATTCGGACCTATGATTAAATTCAATGGGCCTAAAGATATTTCCTCTGTTGACTCACCAAAACTTAAAAATTGTTTTAGCCTGATTGACTGTATCAGCATGACTACTCTCCTTTATATTCAATTACGATCCGCACCTTGGCCGGGTCTTTGCCTTTTGTAAGTTGATCAATGTACTCCTCAAAAAGTCTCTTCATCTCCCCTGGAGTTGCGGCTCCGCTATGGACCTGAAGAGCTTTTTCGAGTTCTTTGGCCTTTACTGTTACTTTTACCAATCCTGACAGTACCTCTTTAAGGGCATGAACAAAGTTGCTGTCGAGTGGTTCCGGCAGTTCGCCTGACTTGATAAACAATTCAAGCGGGTGGTGATCTTCACTCCTGAGCAGATTCATGTTAGCCTGGGTAATCGGGTCTTTAAGATTACCGAGAATTGTTGTGCTCCAGCCAACTACCATTGCGTCAAGCTCGGCATCCATCCTTTCAATCATTGCTGAACCCTCAGCCGCCATGAATTCACTGATTTGCGGCCGAAATCCACAATGCGGGCAAACAGGAGTAGAATCAAGATTCTGTTCGGTCAAAGCAAAGCAGCTTTTGAGTCCGGCAAGCCGATTCTGGAAGTCGCCAAGCTGCTGGCGCGGCATCAGGTCAATAACCGAAAGCTTGTTCAGGGTTTGAATGCGGGAGTCATTGAGCAGGGCAGCTTTACGCTTGTCGTCTTTGACACCAAGACGTGCTTTGGTGTGCATTGCGATGTAGGCGTTAGTGTACTCCTTTTTAAGCTGTAACAGCTTTGCAGTGATGCCTTGAGCCTGAGAGGAAAGGATAGTAACATCACCCTGCCTGAGTGAATCAAGAATATCCTGCTGTGTGCTCTTCATGCGTTTTACCCAGTCATGATCTACAGCAAGCACTGTTTCTGCTGTTGAAAGCCATGAGGCGACAGGGCTGAGTGTCATGACAAAATCGCGCAAGAGGTCAATATCGCCAAGATATTTGATCGCTTTTTCATAAGCCGAAATCTCTTGCGGGCTGTACCGGAAATTTTTCAACTTGCCTGGCGTGGAGTAGACCTGAAGCGATTCAAAGAAGTTTTTTGCTTCGTCAAGAACTTTAATAGGGTCTGTAATGCCTGAAATCGTGATGAAATCAAAACCCCAGAAAGAGAGACCGTCGGTAAGAGCCCGACGTGCCATCACAAGGCGATTGACTGTTTTTTCAACCGCCTGTTGCAGAGCTTGCACCGGTTCTTCGTTGCCTTGTGTGACCAGTTGGGCCATCCCCGGTGTCATGCCAAGCAGTTCAAAGAGTGCCTTCATTGCCGGGATATTCCACTCTCTTGGTTGTTCCATGTGTTTGAAGCGAATAAGCTCATCCATACCTGTTGCCGCAAGCTGCTGAAGCATGGTTGCATCAAACTTTTTACCGGGAATGGAAAGCACTGCGTCTCCGGAATAGACCAGTGCAGCAATGATAACAACGGCCCATTCCGGTTCAAGACGGGATGCTCCAGGTTTCATATACTCTATACCGTGGTCGTCCAGAATAAGCTCGCTGTGGTTGATAACCTGACCATGGCCTTTGCTCTTAAACAGATCAAGAATAAACCTGGCATGCCTTGATTTGTGAGGATCAATCCTTTCGCTATCAAGAAGCTCCAATGCATCAAGGACGGCGGTAGCCTGTTTGGTGCGGTTCTGCCCTGCGATGGCCCTCAGGGCATCGTGTGCAGCCTGTGACCGGTTATTGGCAGTAATCAGCACTGAAAAACAGGGATAGTCAGGAGCCTGATCAGCAAAGTGAGGTGCAAGGCATACACCTGCAATGGTATTGACCAAGTCGCGAAAGTTTATGGTCTCGTGAGGCAGAATTCCCGTAAGGTCCCTTATGGATTTGCCCTTTGCCCACTCCATCATGGATTTTGTGCGCCCCTGCCAGGTTACGTCAAAGGCGTCTCTGCTCTGTTTTTGAAGCCATTGCACCAGTTTTTTCAGGTGAACGTTTGCTTTGGATTCATAAGTAGACTTTGCTTGCCCTGATGCGGTCGAAGCGAGATCAAGTGACGCTGCATAGTTCTTCAGTGCCGTCAGAAACTCTTCATCGGTTCCTTTAAGTCTGAAGAAAACCTCGTCGTTCTGCTTGTCGTCCCTGAAACGCGGCGGGTCATTTGGCTGAATAAAGTAGAGGTAAAAATCCCGTTGCGGAACAGCAGTCGAGCGATCATTTGGAGCACCAAAAAAAAGGTAACCGGTTCTGGCTGCCTTGCGCTCCTGCCAGGTAAGGTCATGCTGCCAGATTTTATAGCCCGAAACCCAGGTTGAATCCTGGCACTCCATAACCCTCTTCAGCGCTTCATAGTAATAGCGGTCAAGCTGACTGTTATCCAGACTTTCAGCCTTTTTGTCAATAAGGGCATCGAAGTCATCGGTCTTTTTCAGGTCAAGATAAAACTGGCGATTGTCGGGATTGAACGAGATGAACTGCCCGCTGACAGTATTGATGATCTCTTTTAAAACAGTTTCCACATGAGTTTGCAGATCCTTGTCTGGCTCATTACTGCCCATCTCTGCAATCAATGGTTCATAAAGAAAAAGCCTGTCACGAAGTTCCTCGGCGGATGCACCCATCGGAGCATAGATATCCCCTGTGGTGAGGCGATGCACCGAAAGAGCGTGAATCAACCTCAATGCCATTGGTTTGTATTGTTTGCGGGTGATCGCATTTTCAATACGTGATTCGAGTACCTCACTGCATTCAATCACCGCCCTGATTTCCGGGAGCGTGCGGAATGATGCATTCTGGCGAAGCGTGTTCCAGTAGCTGTCAAAGGCGATGACTCCGGGTTTATCCGGCAACACCTCTTCGTCGAGAAGAGTTTTCATGCTGAAGGAGAGGGTTTTAAGCACTTCACGTTTTTCCACGACAGTAACCCGCTCGAAGGTATCGATATAATCGGGATGCACAGGAAAAAGACGCACGAACTCATCCATGCGTTCGTTAAGCCCGCTATAGAATCGGGCAAAAGGGAGCAGGTGTTCCCGGATGCGGGCCTGCTGCTCAATGCTCTTCTTGAGCAGGCGCTCTGCCACCACAAACTTGACATCATTTCGAGCGATTTGAACCTGCTCAAAACGATCTTTTACCCTGCGGATGCTGTCGGCAACAAAGGCGAAACGAAGGCTTTCAAAAATAGCTTCCTGAACGCCAGCCAAAAAGCGAAAACGCAGATCTTTACATACTTCGCCTATCTCACGAAGGAAATTGAGATCGAGAATAAGTTCGTGATCCTTACGACTGCGCAGATAGTCCAGCAATTCATCAACCACAAGAAGTAACCCCTGCTCCGGATAAACCTGGGCGAACTTCTCCATCATGTCTTCAAATGCCCGCTTATGACTGGTAATGGTATTCGCATCGGGAAAAACATACTCAACCCCGAATTTATCGAGATGCTCTTCCAGTTCGGAAACAAGGATATCCCGCAGTGACATGGTGGTGGCACCAATTTCGGTGCGGATCACCTGAAACCGCCCGGCAATCTGACTGGCACTCTCACGAACTTTCGGATGACTTAGCCCTGGGAGCAGTGATGCATCTGCAGCAATGCTTGAAATTACCGACATTAAGTGCGATTTACCGGTACCGTAGTTACCCACTACCAGCAACCCTTTGTTATCAGCAGGATGATCGAATTGCAACTGCGGAAAAACAAGATGCGTAAGGCGGTCTGCCATCTCATCTGAAATGACATAGGTATTGACAAGTTGTTGGGCTGCACTGGTATTGTCAGCTTTGCGCAACTGAACAACTGACTCGATAGGGTCAAACTGTATAAGCTCTCCGTATTTCATACTGCCTCATTTTTAAGTGCACTATCAATAGTTGCTGTTCCGTTCATACCGACAAAAAGCAGCTCTTTGCCATCGCACTGCCGGTATTCCGGATGACCGGTTTCGGCATAGATGAGTCTGCCTTGTTCAATTTTTCCATTCCAGGCGGCGATAACTGAGCGATTTCTCGACATGAGCTGCAAGAGTTTCAATGGATCTTGCTTCAGCCGCTGATCGAACAGAATTTCGATGTTATCAAGCACCACCGTTACCTGCTTTGTATCCACAATTTTATCCAAAATTTCCGGCAAGTGAAGCGCTCGCTGCTTTTCCGACAACCCAAGCAACTCCGCCGATAGCAGCAGATTGATATTGATGACCTCTGTTCCGATTTCTTCGGCAAATTCGCGAAGAACTTCAGTCTTGCCGGAGCCACTCTCTCCCACCAGCAACACCATGCGATGATAGAGCCCTTCTGCCGCACGGAGTGATTGTTTTAGCTTCTCTTGAATTGCTTCAGCCATGATATGGAGTTCATTGCTTTTTATTATCAGATTTTTCTAATGGAG
>JAAXUM010000090.1 GCA_013336025.1 Chlorobiaceae bacterium | reverse complement strand
GATCGGCGGCCAGAACGGCGTTGTCGGTCAGGGCGGTGATGTGAGCGTTACCAACAGTGGCTCGATCATCATTAACGGAGACAACTCTGTCGGTATTTTCGCGCAGTCAGTCGGCGGTGGCGGCGGGATGGTCATGCCGGGCGGCGGTGCGACAAGCATCGCTCTGCAGAACGGCGGCAGCGGAAACGGCGGTAGTGTCGAAATCACCAATACGGCCGGCTCGATTATCGTTACCGGTCCCAACAGCATTGCGCTCTATTCACAGAGCGTTGGTGGTGGCGGCGGTGCTGTCGGTCTGGTTTCAGATCCTCCCGGACAGATCGGCGCTTTCCTTTTTTCGAGTACGGCGAAAGGGTCTGGCAGTTCCGACAAGACCATCATCAAACAGACGGGAAACCTGATCGCCACTGCTCAGAACTCGGTCGGGCTCGTCGCACAGAGTGTTGCGCGTGACGGAAATGGAGATATAACGATCAATATCAATAATCCTGCGGGTTTGACAAGTCTTATCGAAGGCGGCAGCGATCAGGGGGCAGGTGTTTTCATTCTGGACGGTGCGGGCAATACGTTAAACAATGACGGAATTATCACGACTATTTCCGGTATCGACGGTTTTGGCATACGTGCGACGAAGGGATCGGACAAGATTGTCAACAACAGACTGATTATAGGATCGGTAGATCTTGGCGATGGGGCTAATGCCTTTTTCAATAACCAGGACAAATGGTTCAAATCCGGAGAGACTGTTTATCTGGGAGCAGGTAATCTGCTTACCAATCACGGTTACGTTACTCCGGGCGACTGGAATCGGGTGCTCACAACCAGGAACACCGGTAACTATCTGCAGTCAGATACGGGTGTGTTTTGTACAGACCTTGACTTGAAGAACCAGATTGCAGACAAACTTGACATTACCGGTACGGGTGATGTTTCCGGAACAATACCGATCAATCTGGTCGATCCTGTAAATGCTGCAGGATATGCGCTGCCAGGAGATCATGTCAACGTGCTGATGTCTGCGGCAATGGGTATGCAGCATGGGACAATCGATCTTCAGGCTCCTGATACGGCGGTGTCAACCTATTCACTGGACTATCCGAATGCGACGGATATCGATCTGAATTATACGATCGACTATTCGCCTTCCGGTCTGACCTGGAATCAGCATTCGGTCGGTTATGCGGTCAACCGGATTCAGACAGCACAGATATCACCTGATTTCAGGCCGATAGCTGCCGCGTTGTTCTTTCAGCCTGATATCGGGACACTCGCGAGTATTTACGACTCACTTTCTGGTGAAGGTGTTATCTCGCTTCAGCAGAGCAGCCTTTACTCAAGCGATATGTTCCTCAAAACGATCGGAAACAGGACCGGACAATGGGTGTTCAATAATGCGTTTGGTCAATCTGAAAGTAAAGAGGATTCAAGCCCTGTTAAAGAGGGTGGTTACAAGCCGATACCAAAGGAAGGAAACTTGTGGATGACCAGCTATTTTGGCAACGGGGGTGTTACAGGAAATTCATTCATTGGTTCTGCCAACAGTTCGTATGATGGTATCTGCTTTACGGCCGGGTTCGACAAGCAAATCACCAGGGATGCCATTATAGGTTTTGCTGTGGGAAAAGGTACGATGGATATGACCGTTCCTGAACGTGAAACTTCCGGCGGAGTTGATTTTCTGCATCTGGGTAGCTATGCCGCCTTGCGTGGCGAACATCTCTATGTGAAAGGCGCCCTTGCATATGATCAGTTCGATAACGCAGAGAGCCGGCATGCATCTATTCCTGGTTTGTATATGGATACGCCCGACGGAAAAGGAATAGCTATTGCCGGATACGATGAATATCTGAAAAGCTCATTTGCGAGCAGCGCTGTGAGTGGAGATATTGAGATAGGTTCGAATCACCGGAATGGAAATGTCATGATCACTCCGTTCGCAGGCCTGAGTTTCAGTGTGCAGAATTCGGATGGATTCGAGGAACTGAAGCAGAATAACGAGGCAAGTGAGATAGGGTTGTCATTCAAGGAACAAGAGACCATTTCCATGCCGTTCAGGCTTGGTTTGCAGCTTTCGCTGCTGAAAAAGCTCTCGGACGAGTCATCCCTTGCTTTTTCAGCTCGTGGTCAATGGATTCATGAGTTCCGGCAGGATCGAACGATGCACAGCGAGTTTCTCGCTGCTCCCGGCTTTGAGTTCCCGATCATTGCTGCACAGCCGGAGGAGAATGCTTTCAGGGCTGATATCAACATGAATCTTGTAGTCGACAGAAATCTGAGTTTTTATGGCGGGCTGACAACCGATACCGTTGGGTCGATGACGAAATATTCGGGTATGGCAGGCTGGAGAATAACCTGGTGAGATCCAGCCGGGTTCACGTTAGTTGGAGGTTCGAGTTCCGGGAGGCGCATCCGTAACATAACCCGCAGTTCCGCAGGGAGCTGCGGGTTATTGTTGAAAGGCAGGGAAAACCTCATGCCCGAAACCATTGTAAATCTTGTAACTTTGCCCGGTATGGTGTTTTTGACGTTTCCTCCTTCAAGAGAAATCGATACTCATAACCCTTCTATGGCAATAACGCTACGCATATAACTTCGAATACGGTGCGCAGAACTGTTCGTCAGAGTTTTTTGCTGTATATTACGTTCTGGATTCCAGGAAAAACTGTTTTCTCCGAAACCGTTGCAGCAATAGTGCTCTTTATGGTGCCCTCTCTATGAAAATCATTGATCGTTATCTCCTGAAGTCTCATATCGGGCCTTTCATTTTTGCTTTTATTACGATTCTCTTTGTTCTGATTCTTCAGTTTTTCGCTGTTTTTTCGGAGCGATTGTTGGGAAAGGGGATCGGCTGGATGACCCTGCTTGAGCTGGTTGTCGTGCAGTCGGCATGGATGGTGAGCTTTACCATTCCGATGGCTGTGCTTATAGCTGTGGTTATGGCATTTGGTGCCATGACCAATGCTTCGGAAATAACGATTTTCAGGGCTTCCGGTATCTCTCTCTACAGGCTTATGGCGCCGGTTCTTCTTGCAGCGACGCTGCTTTCGCTTGTGGCGGAACGCTTTAACAATGTCGTGCTTCCGGAGGCTAACTATAAGGCTAAATCCCTGATGGCCGATATCGTTAAATCAAAGCCGGTTTTCGGTTTAACCGAAAATGCCTTTTCAACGCTCATTGATGGATATTCCATTCTCGTGCGCCAGACTGATCCGGAAACAGGAGCAATAAGGGGAATTGTCATCTATGATTTTACACGGCCGGATTTTCGTACCATTGTTACTGCCGAAAGCGGTGATGTTAATTTTTCATCGGATTATCACTATCTCATCATTACGCTTGAAAACGGCGAGATCCATGAAATTCAGCAGCCGCTGCACAAAGAGTATCGTAAAATGAGTTTTAAAAAGCACCGTTTTGTGTTTGAGTCATCCGGTTTCGGGTTTACCCGTTCGGTGGAGTCGGCTATTCGCTCTGATGACCGCGATCTCTCTTCCGGAGGACTGCTGTCAATAAGCAGGGATTTCAGGAGCAGGATAGCTCTTTCAAAACAACGCATCAGTGAACCTCTTGTTCATCTTGGCAGCGTGTTCAGTAGTGTGCGTGGAGTTTCTTCACCAGGTGATCGCGCTGTTGAACCAGGCATAACAAAAGAGGGAAGAACATTTGCTGCCGGATATGTGGACAAGCTTATCCTGTCACTTGATCAGGAAATTCACCGCATGGAGTCCGATACCGGCATGTACAACAAGTATATGGCCGAATACCACAAAAAATATGCGCTTGCTTTTGCCTGTATTGTTTTTGCCCTTATCGGCGCTCCGCTTGGAGTGCTTGCCAGACGTGGAGGGTTCGGTATAGGGGCAGGGTTGTCACTGGTCTTTTTTGTTCTTTACTGGATACTCATGATCAGTGGTGAAAAACTTGCCGAACGGGGGATTCTTGACCCCGGACTTTCCATGTGGCTCGGAAATATAACCATCGGCTTTATCGGCCTGTTTCTGCTCTACCGGTTGACCGGCGCGGTTTTCAATTCTTCAAAATAGCTATCCCGAGTCTTTGAGGCCGGAGGGGTATCAGCTTTTGTCGAGAGGCTTTTTTACTCCGTTCTTGTCAAGACAGACGAATGTTATTTTTGTGCTGAAAACAACAACTCTCTCGCGTGTTTCAATATGATCCTTGTACACTTTGACGGTATACTCTATTGAGGTGTTGCCGATTTTGCTTTTTTCAGTGACAAAACAGAGTATGGTGCCTCCCCGGATGCTTTTTTTAAATTCGACCTTGTCAAGGCCGATCGTGACAAAGTTGCAGCCCGGGTAGTCGAGAGTAACTGCGATGTAGCTTACCTCATCAATCCATTTGAGCAGGTTTCCGCCGAAAAGAAAGCCAAAGTGGTTCAGGTGTTCCGGAAGTACAAGTTTATAGTTTTCCATCTATTCGTTCTGTTTTCAGGGTTGTTCAGTGTTCTCTCTGTGGTTTGACGAACAGGAGGGTTTCACGCTCTGCAATAACCTGTCCAGGAGGAAGTTTTTTTCCCCGTCGGACATATTTCTTCAAGGTATAGATAACCGGTACAAGTTCCGCATGTTTTGCCGATGAATGCCATGCGGCAATTGATGCGGCCTGTTCAATGGTTGTTTTGTCATGGAGCGAAACTCCTCTGAGTATGCAATGCGACCCTGATGCTCCCCGTGAATGGAGCCAGATATCGCCGGGCTTTGCATGGGAGAAGGTGAGCAACTCATTGTTTCCGGCATTTTTTCCGATAAAAAGGGTTACCCCGTCTTTGAGGATGACCGATCTGAAGGGAGCTGAAACAGCCTTTTTTTCTTTTTGCCTGCCGGTTTTGCCGAAGATGGTGCTGTGTGCTGTGATGAATGTTTCTATGCTCTCCGTGTCGGTAAGTTCATCAAGCGCCGATTGTACTGTTGAAAGAATCTGCCGTTCAGTTTCGAGTTCTTTCTGGCGTTTGAGCATTGTTCTTGTTTTTTCTCTGCTTTTTGAGGCTTTTGTAAAGTAGTCCCGGGCGTTTTCATGCAGAGTGAGTGCAGGGTTCAACGGAATGCGCACCAGCGGTTCATCCTTTTCAAAAAGATTGTTGACGTCAAGATGGCCCGGTGAAGTTCTCTCCTTAAAGAGCGCAGCTATAAGCAGATGTCCGAAAAGTTCATACTGCGCGGCAAGGGCTTCGGTCTGTTCAGGGCTGAAAGCTTTCAGCTCTTTTTCTGCTTTTTTCAGTCTCTGTGAGAGTTTTTTTCTGAACTCCGTCTGCTCCCTGTTACGATGCGTGAACTGCTGAATTTTTGTGCGGTAAAGGTTCAGGCCTTCAAGGACGGAGTCAGTGTTGCTGCAATCAGGAGGGGGGTAAGGCGACTCATGCAGAATGCTGAATGCGGGAGATTTCTTATCGTTGAGTTTCAGATGAGGTCGGGGATCAAGAAGTTCGTAAAAGAGCTCCTGAAATGCCCTGAGAATTGCTTCGGGTTTGTCTGGATCTTCAGCTCTTTCGATCAGTTCGCGATACAGGGCCCGGTCAAATCCCGGGAGCTGGTCAAAAGAGGCGGCCATAAACCCCGCATGGTTACGTGAGAGAGCTTCGAGCTGGTGAATGATGCTTTTTTGGTTGTTTTGAGCAAGGCAGGTGGTTCCTGCAAGTTGCTCCCGGTGCTTGAATGCATCAATAACGATCGAATCTCTCAGGAGGAGCACGTTGGTCCTGGCTGTAAAGAGTTGCAGGAGCAGTGTGGTGCCGGATTCGAGATGGATTTTTATCTCCCGGTCAAACGGCGACATTTCTACTCCGGTAACCCCGTCTTCCTCAATGCTTCTGAACAGCTTTGCGGTATTTCTTTTTTTTCTGTTCAACCCTTCACTGGTGTAAAGATTAAACGACTGGGAACCGGTGATGACGATGAGCTGGAAATGGGTTCCTTCGCTGGTGATGAAGCTGATGGTCAGCTCGTTTTTGTTTCGGGAGCATAGTTCAAAGATATAGCCGTCCCTGAGCTTTTCATCAAGTTCCATAGCGGCATGATAGAGTGTAAAGTAATTGCGGTGCATGCTTGATGAATGGTTGCGTGAGCCCGATCTTTTTCTCTATCTTGGAGGAAATATTTTTTATCTGTTGCCTGATTTGACGCTCTCTTTTTGCGGTGTGGTGAAGCTATGAGAGTGGCTCATCGGGTGGAATTTAACCAATAACATTGATTATGCAGGAAGATTGTGCTGCGGGAGGATGCTCCTGCTCCGGGGGTGGGGAACCATCCGGTTCTCTCAAGCGGCTTGGGTGGCAGGAGTATTTCATGAGTGTCGCTCACCTTATTTCCAGAAGGGCAACCTGTACTCGTGCCCATATCGGAGCAGTGATTGTTCGAGACAACAACATTCTTTCAACGGGATACAACGGTGCGCCTTCAGGTCTTCCTCACTGTGACGAAACAAACTGCCGGATCTACAGGAGCACTCATCCTGACGGAACGGTTGAAGAGAACTGTGTCAATACCATTCATGCGGAAATCAATGCCATTGCTCAGGCTGCCAAACACGGCGTTTCCATCAAGGATGCCGATATCTATATCACGGCAAGTCCCTGTATCCACTGTCTCAAGGTGCTGATCAATGTCGGGATCAAAACCATCTACTTCGACAAGCCCTATAAACTTGAACATATCGATGAGCTGGTCAGGCTTTCAGGTACCAGGCTGGTGCAGGTGCACGGCGATGAACAGTAACGCGTAAGACCATGCATCACGAAAGTCATGAATGGTACATGAACCGCTGCCTTGAGCTTGCACTGCAGGGCGCTGGTATGGTGAGCCCCAAT
>JAAXUM010000340.1 GCA_013336025.1 Chlorobiaceae bacterium | reverse complement strand
CCTGAGGGTTTCGTGCTTCTTGATCATTCCCTGTGCAACAGAGCCGAGGACAACAACGCCGACACCTTCAGGGTTCTCCCGACCGAAAAGACCGCCCAGATCCGCTCTATCCAGAAGCATGACGATGATGCGGAGTCTGCCATCATCGGTGACCGCGTGGGTCTCGCACTCAAGAATATTGAATCAGAGGACCTGGACCGCGGTTTTGTCCTGACAAACGATCCGGCAGTCAGGTTCGCGACCACCGTCTCCGGCAAAGCCCAGCTCGTGAAATACTGGCCGGCGCCTTTAAAGGAAGGCATGGTCCTCTATGCCGGCAACTGGATGCAGTTCCTCCCGACCCGGCTTGAAAAGACGGTGGTTGACGGCGACTGGCGGATGCCTGTGCTCACCCTGACCATGGAAAAAGCACTGGTATATCCGCCCGGGGCACGGGTAGTGCTGCATTACCTTGAAGGTGGCAAGCTCCGGGTAGTTGGGAGTCTTGTTATCTCTTAATCATTTTTTTGATTTTCGCGCTCACCTTACTTTTCCTTCTTGCCCCAAAAAATTTTCATTTTCCTCCTGTTTCCTAATACCTTATGTAGTGGTAAGATTATCTGTACAATGATAATTATGGAGATATTTGGATGGATTGTGCTGGGGGTAATTGCTCTCGTCATTGTCGGACTGATCATCTGGGCTGTTGGTATCTACAACCGTTTCTACAGCCTGAAAAATTCATCCGAGGCAACGCTCGGACAGATCCGTGTAGCCATGAAAAAACGGCTGGACATGATCGACCAGCTTCTTGGTGCGGTTAAAAGTTATGCGAAGTTTGAGAAAGAAACCTTCGAACGTGTTACCGCAATGCGGGCAAGCGTTGCAACTGCCTCACCGGGTGATCTGAATAAGGTTGAAGCCGAATCCCGTTCGATCTTCGGACGCCTGTTAGCGGTTGCAGAGAATTATCCTGATCTGAAGACCAATACGACGGTCATGAGTCTCATGGATGCTGTGAAGGGAATTGAAGAAGAGATTGCCCGGCAGCGTTATACCTACAACAACATCTCACAGGAGTTTAACACTTTGATGGATACCATCCCCTCAAATATCATCGGCCGACTGATTGGACTCATCAAGCTTGAATACCTGCAATTTGAAGAAGCGATCAAAACTCCTCCGAAGATTGAGTTCTAATGGGTAATAGCTGTGAGTGAAATAAAACAACTGGCATTGCTTGTTATCGCGACTCTGGTCCTGGGTATAATCGGGCTGGGTCTCATCACGGTAATTCCTCCACTCTTCGAGGGCAACCTTGTGGTTGACTCATATGATGCAGTCCTGTACGAAAACGGGACCCTGACTGAGCAATATACCTATGATGTCAGGATATCTGGCGAGTATCGCATGCTCTTTCGTTTTTGGGAAGCACCTCTCACGTTTCGTACAAGTTCAAAACCATCAGTGCAATTTGTTTCAGCAACCGTTCCATCCGGTACTTTCGGCTATGCGAAAGATGAGGGCGGAAATGTTAATGTCATCGGTGTTGCCGAAGATAGTTCCTTAAAAGCAACCATCAGAAACCTTGCCGAAACAAATGAAGTCGGAATTTACAAACCTGATTATTTCGATGAGGGAAAATATACCGTCGCCTATACCTACGTCCTTCACCCCCCCATCGAATACGACTCCTCCACATCGCACCTTAACCTGAAATTTGCAGGAGGGAGCCATATTCCGTACCGGAACGTCAGAATCACGGTGCCTGCTACCAATGTTGAACAGGTCTTTGTGTATCCCCCTATGATGAAGACGGAAAAGAACAGGGATAGTTACGTTATAACCGGTAGTGTTGCAGGAGATGAAAATCTGGCGGTCGAAATCCTCTCAAATGCTGATGGTTTCAATCAGATTCAGGGATACAGGAATAAAATCGGGAACGTCAGGGAATCAACCAATTCGGCTGTTTTCTGGTACAATCTTACGTATTATATGGCGTATTTCCTGAACTACTGTGCAAAAATTGCGGTATTATTCGTCCCGTTCCTCCTCCTCTCTCTATACTACAGGTATGGCAGGGAGAAATCAATCACGGTTCCTGAATACCTGAGCACGATTCCTAATCCTGCGCTTAAACCATGGCAGGTGAACCTGCTGTTCAAAGGTGACGCGCAGGATTTCAATGAGGATGGCTATTACGCCACACTGCTTGATCTCCATCGGAAAAAGATCATCTCTATCACTGAAAAAGGAGAAGGAAAGGGAATCGAAATCAGGGTGCTCTCCGGTGCGACAACCGATCCCTATGAGCAGCGCGTGCTCGGATTTATCGATCTTGTAGCAGAAAACGGCGTGTTTGATACTGCCGGAATTGAGGCACTTGCCCTCCGTGCAAAGACAAACAGCAGTGCAGAGGAAAAAGCGTTGAAGTACCAGCGAACGCTCACTGATGTTACCGGCAGGGTGGACACGACACTTGTTTCCCAGTATATAGTTGACGGGCGAGATCACCTGGTGCCGCTCTTGCTGACGGGTATCGTTCTGTTTGCAATTACCTTGATCTTTGCCTTTG
>JAAXUM010000339.1 GCA_013336025.1 Chlorobiaceae bacterium | reverse complement strand
AAAAAAATGTATTTATTACTCCGTGTGTTGACCAGCCGATAAGCACCTTTGACGCGATACCATGAAACCTTTATGTTAAACATTGATGACTCAGTTGATCAATTCTGACGATTATCGTATAAGGGAGGGCGCTCCGGTTGATCTTGTTCGCTCTCCAACTCTCATCGAGCCGCTCTACACCTCTACCGGGGAGTATAAAAAACTCCTGCAGGAGCATGTTGATAAGCTCAGCAAACTGCAACAGCTTCACTATGCCGATAACCGTTTTTCAGTGCTGCTTGTTTTTCAGGCTATGGATGCGGCAGGCAAAGACAGTATGATCAAGCATGTCATGACCGGCATAAACCCTCAGGGTTGCCAGGTTTACAGCTTCAAGCACCCTTCACCGAAGGAGCTTCAACACGATTTTCTCTGGAGAACAAATTACTGTCTCCCTGAACGGGGAAGAATCGGCATTTTCAATCGATCTTATTATGAAGAGGTCCTTATCGTTCGCGTTCATCCCTCAATTCTTGAGAGTCAGAATGTTCCCAATGGAAAGATTGAGGGTGAAACGGTCTGGGAGCACCGTTACCGCTCAATTATTGATCAGGAAAGCCATCTTTACCGGAATGGAACTCGTATTCTGAAGTTTTTTCTGCACGTTTCAAAGGAGGAGCAGCGCAGGAGATTTCTTGACAGAATTGATAAGCCTGAAAAGAACTGGAAATTCAGTCTTGCGGATGTTGAGGAGCGCCGATACTGGGATCAGTATATGGCGGCTTATGAGGCGTGCCTCTCCGCAACAAGCAGAGCCTCTGCGCCATGGTATGTTGTTCCTGCCGATGACAAAAAAAATGCACGGCTGATTGTTTCACGTATTCTTGTCGATGCTTTTACCGCGCTCAATCTGAGCTATCCGAGGCTTGGAGATGTCAAGCAGAAAGAGCTTGAAACCTGCCGCAAACTCCTTGTTAAGGAGGGAGACGAATAGTTGTCGAGTGAAGATGTAACTGATTGTTGTGTCAAACTGCAACTGACTTTTTATGATTATGCACTACCGGATTGAAAAAGATACCCTGGGTGAGGTTCGTGTGCCAAAGGAGAAGTACTGGGGCGCACAGACTCAGCGATCGGTGGAGAATTTCAGGATCGGGCCACCCGGCTCCATGCCTCGTGAGGTGATCAGGGCTTTCGGCTATGTGAAAAAAGCTGCGGCGATCACCAATTGCGAGCTTGGCGAGCTTTCGGTTGAAAAAATGAATGCTATCGCGATGGTGTGCGATGAAATCATTGCCGGCGAACTTGCCGAACATTTTCCTCTTGTCATCTGGCAGACCGGCTCAGGAACCCAGACCAACATGAACGTCAATGAAGTTATTGTTAACAGGGCTCATGTTCTTCTCGGCAGCACTCCCGCTCAGGGTTCACTTCTCCTGCATCCCAATGATGATGTCAACAAATCCCAGTCATCAAACGATACTTTTCCTACAGCGATGCATATTGCCGCCTGCACCTCGCTGGTGAACATAACATTGCCTGGTTTGCGGCAGCTTCAGAGTGAACTCTCCCTTAAAGCCGAAGCATTCGCTTCATTGGTAAAAATCGGACGAACCCATCTTATGGATGCCGTACCGCTGACGCTCGGACAGGAGTTTTCCGGCTATGCTTCACAGCTTGAGAAGGGTATTACGGCTCTCGTCACCTCAGTTTCGCCACTTTCGGAACTGGCGCTGGGTGCCACTGCCGTTGGAACAGGCCTGAATGCCCCGAAGGGTTTTGCTGAAAAGGCAGCAGATGCGATTGCTTCGTTGACGGGACTGCCGTTTATCACGGCAGAAAATAAATTTGCCGCACTTGCGGCACATGATGCACTGGTGGTTGCGCACGCCTCCTTAAAAAGCATTGCCGTTATGCTTATGAAAATCGCAAACGATATCAGGCTGCTTGCTTCAGGTCCGCGTTGCTCAATCGGGGAGATTGTTCTGCCATCGAATGAACCGGGCTCATCAATCATGCCCGGCAAGGTCAATCCGACTCAGGCTGAAGCACTTGCAATGATCTGTGCGCAGGTAATGGGTAATGATGTTGTCATGACGGTGGCCGGTTCAGGCGGCATGCTTGAACTGAACACGTACAAACCGGTCATGATCACCGCTTTTTTACAGTCAGCCCGACTGATCGGAGACGGGTGCCGTTCATTTTCCGAACAGTGCGTTCGAGGCATTCATCCTGATCACGAAAGAATTCAGCAGCATCTCGAAAACTCGTTAATGCTGGTGACCGCTCTCAACTCCCGAATAGGATATGAAAAATCGGCAAGCATAGCCCAAAAAGCCTTTCGCGAAAAGACAACGCTTCGCGAAGCTGCCGTATCAACAGGATACGTTACCCCTCAGCAGTTTGATGAGTGGGTGAATCCCGAAAATATGATCGGCTGAAAACGGAAGATCGACAGATACTGCTGTGTGCGGTGTTTTCATGTTACGCGTTGACGTAACATGAGTGTTGATAAATAACTTCCTGTAATTGCGGTACTTGCAGACAAATGCATCGCGACGGATGCTTTTGTGCAGCGTATCTCCCGG
>JAAXUM010000338.1 GCA_013336025.1 Chlorobiaceae bacterium | reverse complement strand
CAGGGGCTCAGCAAGCGCAGGGTACCGCTGATCCGCTTCATCGAAGAATGGTTCGAATTGATGCCGTAGTCAGCAGTGAAAAACAGGAGTGCTGGACCTTCATGACGGACATCACCATTCAAAAACAGGTTGAGGATTCGTTATGGGAAAGCGACCATCTCTATCGACGCTTCATTGAAACAGCCTGCGAAGGAGTTCTTGTTATTCATGGCGACCATCTGCGTTTTGTCAACCCGATGTTATCGG
Source organism: Chlorobiaceae bacterium (assembly GCA_013336025.1). GTDB lineage: Bacteria > Bacteroidota > Chlorobiia > Chlorobiales > Chlorobiaceae > Chlorobium. The sequence continues at coordinate 2,326 of JAAXUM010000338.1, read as the reverse complement.
AAATGACCGGCTATACCGAAGCGGAACTTCTTGCCATTCCGGTTACTGATTTTATTCATCCCGACGACTTCGAATGCGTCAAATACCATCATCTCAAGCGATTGAAGGGAGATGCGGCCGATCTGCGAATTGAGTTCAGGATCATAAAAAAGGACAGAAGTATAGCGTGGATTGAAATGAGCGGGGTAAAAACCGAATGGAACGGCAAGCCCGCCACGTTAAACTTTTTAATCGATATCACCGATCGAAAGGCGGTTGAGGAGAAGCTGCAAATCGAAAAGCAGAAACTTCTCGATACACTCAGAGTGAGCGATCAATACCAGACGCAACTGCAGGATCTCAACAGCAGAATCAAGGTGATGTCGGAAGTGGAGGAGCGCTCCCGCCTCTATCGCGACCTGCACGACGGAGCAGGTCAGTCGCTGCACGCCGTATGTCTGCATCTTAAACTGCTTGCGGATGGTCGCGGAGGATACGGAGATCTCAAGTCACTCGCATCAGAACTTGCCAGTGAAATTGCCGATATCGCAGCTGAAATCCGTGATATTGCCCATCATCTCCGTCCTGCCTATCTTCAGGAAATCACCCTTGACCGGGCCATTATCAAACGTTGCGAAATGCTTGGACGGCGGGGTGTTCCAATTCATATCAGTTGCACGGGTGATTTTACCTCCCTCACCTATCAGGTCAGCGAGAACCTCTACCGTATTTCCCAGGAGGCGATAGCCAATGCGGATCGCCATGCAGGGGCATCGCAAATCACCGTCAGGTTAACCCTTATTGACAATGAGTTGATACTGCTCATATCCGATGATGGTTGCGGGATAAAAGAACCAACAGCAAATAACGGTGTCGGACTGCGAATCATTCAGGAACGGGTAAACCTGATAGGAGGAAAGCTTGAAATTATCACCTCTGATTCAGGCACAACTATCTCTGTGACACTGGAGCTGCCATGATTACCATTATCATTGCCGATGACCATAAAATATTCCGTCAGGGAATGTCGAGGCTTCTTGCTGATGATGACAGGTTCCAGCTTCTTGGAGAGGCAAGCAACGGCAAAGAGGCGCTGGCTCTTATCTGGAAACTGAAACCGCAGGTCGCGGTGCTTGACCTGTCCATGCCAAGACCGGACGGACTGGAAGTTGTATCGAGCATTCGGGCGGCCCACAGCAACACCCGCTGCATTATTCTCACCATGAAGGATGACATCGAGACTGTTCGCAGGGCGCTTGAAAGCGGGGTATACGGCTACGTGCTCAAAGAAGCCGCATACGAAGAGATCGCTGAAGCTATTGTCAAAGTTGCTGCCAACAAGCTCTATCTTGGAAGATTTCAGGACAATCCGAACCTCTATGCCAGCTGCTGCGACGGACAGTTGACGAATCGGGAAGTTGAAGTGCTCCGATGTGTTGTTCGGGGGCTTACCAGTCGTCAGATAGCCGGTGAGCTCTTTATCAGCCACCGCACGGTGGAAACGCACCGGCAGCACATCATGGAAAAACTGAAAATTCGTACAGCAACAGGACTTGCGGCTTACGCCCGTGAACACGGCCTGATATAACTCCCAGCCACTCCCCCGGGCCTCGACGCCATACCGTTTCCCCATCGATACATTAATTCCGGCAATCAGCTTTCCTCGGCATGGCACGAAATGCGGATTCGGTGCAGGATCGACAACCCGAAACCCGGCAATACAAACAGTAAATCCTGAATTCCTCCCCATGAACAAACAGGCTCCAATTCGTGCAGATCAGTGAAAATTCATGGGAAAACCCCTTTCCTCTTCAAAATGTTCATTCCATCGTCGAATGGCCTTGCTTCATGAGAGCATTAATGAAATCGAATTGGTACAGCTCCCTGTCGTGTGTGTTTCATCCGTAAAACTACGTATAAATATATCGTAGTCATACGTATTTTTCGGCAAGCGTAACCGGTATACATTAAAGTAACAAAGAAAAGGCCGGGCTGTATTGCCATAGCGCGAGTCCTCTCCGCTGCGGCACAGCCTCCAGGAATAACGCAAACAGGAGATCAACCATGAAAAACAGGATAGCACCAAACGCTGCCCGCATCTGGATAGCTCTGCTCTTGACGGGTGTGCTGAGTTCTGCATATGCCGGCAAATCCGGGCTTGCCGGTACGGTATCCGTTGGCGAACGGTATGGGGGAGGGATTGTTTTCTATATCCTGCAAGCCGGAGACCCTGGTTACGAAGCAGGGCGTCAGCATGGGCTGATTGCCGCAGCTCAGGACCTGGGAAGGGGGATGGAGTGGAGCAATATGACAACGGCTGAGGTCAAGGGAACACAAACAGCCATTG
>JAAXUM010000337.1 GCA_013336025.1 Chlorobiaceae bacterium | reverse complement strand
AAAGAGGCTGAGAGCTGAGGATGAACGGATGGATCTCTTGCAGCACTATGTTGATCTTCTCTCTATTATCGCATCGATGATATCACAGGCTGTCAGACTCAAACAGATTGCCCATGAACAAACAGTCGGCATTGCGGTAGTGGAACACAAGCCTCAACAGGAAAAAAAAGCAGGGTTTATGCTTGGCAGCAAGGATGCCGGAGAGGAGAGCATTGCCGATAGCGAACGGCCTGCAAATATTATCGGCAACTCGAAACCGATGCTTTCGCTTTTCAGAATGATCGACAAGATTTCAAAAACCAATGCCACAACGCTTGTGCTTGGAGAAAGCGGGGTCGGAAAAGAGCTTGTCGCCAGCGCTATCCACTTTAAAAGCCGCAGGGAAGGAAAACCCTTCATCAAATTCAACTGCGCAGCCCTGCCTGAAAGTATAGTGGAAAGCGAACTTTTCGGCCATGAAAAAGGGGCGTTTACGGGCGCTTCAGCCACCCGAAAGGGAAGATTCGAGCTTGCACATACCGGTACGATCTTTCTTGATGAAGTCGGTGAGCTCAGCCTGCCGATCCAGGCAAAACTGCTTCGAATCATTCAGGAAAAAGAGTTTGAACGCGTAGGCGGATCAAAAACCATCAAGGTTGATGTCAGGGTGATTGCTGCTACAAACAGGAACCTTGAAACGCTCATTCGTGAAGGACTTTTCAGAGAGGATCTCTTCTATCGGCTCAACATCTTTCCGATAACCGTGCCGCCGCTGAGAGAGCGCAAAACCGACATTCTTCTGCTTGCTGATTACTTTGTGGAAAAATACAATGTAACCAATCAGAAAGGGATCCGCCGCATATCAACAACAGCTATTGATATGCTGATGCGCTATCACTGGCCAGGCAATGTGCGGGAGCTGGAAAACTGCATCGAGCGGGCTGTGATCCTCAGCGAAGACAATGTTATTCACGGGTATCACCTGCCCCCGAGCCTGCAGACCGCAGAGTCAAGCGGGACTCCCTATACGGGCTCGATGTTGCAGAAACTCGATGCGATTGAGAAGGAAATGATCATCGAGGCTCTTAAGCGTACAAAAGGAAACATGTCGCGCGCAGCAGCACAACTCGGTCTTTCAGACAGAATCATGGGACTCCGGGTAAAAAAATTCGATATTGATTACCGCATATTCCGCCCCTGAAAGAACATGATCTTCCTATGCTGGTAGTGTGGCAATAAACAACTCTATCCGAGCGGCATCCTCATCTGAAAGGAGAAACTCCCCCGCCCCGATCACACCCTCTACCTGAAGCGCATTGCGTCCACCAACAATCGCTCCGGTTACGGCAGGATGGCGGAGCGTCCATGCTATGGCTACCTCGCCTGCCGATCTGCCGTAAGAAATACCAACCTGCCTGAGCAGCTCAACCAGCTCAAGGTTCCGTGAAAGCTTCGGTTCCTGAAACTCCTTGTTGCTTCGCCGCCAGTCATCTATGGCAAAATTCGCTGCACGCTCTTTTGTCATGGCACCGCTCAACATACCTGATAACATGGGAGAGTAAACAATAACTCCGATATTGCTTTTGAGACAGAAAGGAAGGATCTCCGTTTCAACAGCTCTGCGCAACATCGAATAAGGAGGCTGCAACGCAGCGATCGGAGCAATTGAAAGAGCACGTTGCATCTGGGCAGCATTGAAATTTGATACACCGATATGCCGCACCAGACCTTCCGACTGTAGTTTTGCCATCTCCTCCCACCCCTCTTCAATATCCTCATCAGGGTCAGGCCAGTGCATCTGGTAAAGATCAATGGCGTTCACTTGCAGACGCTGAAGGCTCGCTTCACATTCCCGGCGTACTGATCCCGCTTTGAGTGAATTGCTGATTGATCGGTTTTCGTCCCATACCAGAGAGCATTTGGTAAAAATAAACGGTTTTTCCTGCATGGAAGCAATTGCCCTGCCCACCAGCTCTTCGGCATGGCCAAGCCCGTAAACCGCTGCTGTATCAATCCAGTTCATGCCGAGATCTACAGCCCGAATGATCGCATCCACAGCCTCCTGATCATTCTGCGGACCCCATCCATAAGCCCAGTTACCTCCTCCTATTGCCCAGCTTCCAAACCCGAGGAGAGAGATCTCCATATCCGTACTTCCAAGACGACGTTTCAGCATTACTATGATTGTTTATGTTCATTCTGACCCGTTTCGCCCGTCACTTCGACTTCCGAATGAGAGGAAAAACCGGTACTTGAATGGCCGATGACCAGTTCATCAACCATGAGTTTTTTTATACGGGCGCTACCCACAAATACCTTGCCAAGAACAAGTTTTCCGATTGAGAGAACACCTATTGCAAATGCTCCGACAGCGAAAGCTCCGAGCGCAAGCGCACCGAATGCCACTGCCGGAGATGAGTGAAAAAAATGCGGCTTGAGCGGTTCGGGAGCTGCTTTCCCGGATGTGATCTGGCAGAACGCCGAACCGGCTTTCGTGGCGTGATCCGGATGCCGATGAAGAAAAAGTTTCATGAACGAAAGGATTAACGATGTAAAAGCATTGCCTTTCCGGGAATCTCTCCTGCAACCATATT
>JAAXUM010000336.1 GCA_013336025.1 Chlorobiaceae bacterium | reverse complement strand
CGGATTTTTTCAGGAAACTACTTGAGATTGCGGAGAGCGCTTCGCCGACCCGGTTCGAGTCGTACATCGAGGTGAGGAAAACGTGGTTTCTCAGTTCCGTTTTCAGTCCTGAAGAGGGTCGCCTTGTTGCGATCGTCGATGACATTACCGCACGCAAGCTCGCCGAAGAAAGATTGCTGGAAAGCGAGGAGCGGTTCAGACGGCTTTTCGAAGATCATTCTGCGATCATGATGGTTATCGACACCACCTCAAGGCGCATCGTCAACGCCAATGAAGCGGCGGCCCGCTTTTACGGCTGGTCGACCGATGAGCTTTGCCAGATGGGCATTCATCAGTTGAACAGTCTTCCGCCCGAAGTATCGAAACGGATCATGGATGAGCATCGGTCGAAAGGTCAAACACAATTCGAGTTTCGCCACAGGCGACGGGACGGCTCCATCCGTGACGTTGAGGTTTTTTCCAACAATATCGATGTCCCGGACAGAAATCTGAATTATGTGATCATTAATGACATAACCGTCAAGAAGCTGCTTGAGGCCCAGGCTGCGATACGCATCAGCCTCCATGAAAAGGCAGACAGCCACTCTGTCGAGGAACTGCTCCGCCTGCTGCTTGACGAAATCGAAAACGTGATCGGTAGTTCTGCGGGGTTCTGTTTTTCTGTCGCCAGGGACAGATCCTCATTTCAATTTCAGGTGCTCTCGACAAGTGCAACCGAGGCAAGGAACGAAAAGACGTGCGGGGATGAGCATTATCCGTTGAATAAATACACGGTATGGGCCGGCGCACTCCGGGAGAGAAGCGTCGCGATTCGCAATGGGACCGACTCTCCGCAGCAGGTCGACGGGACGACCGGAGAGCATTCAGGGTTAAAGAGTGAACTGGTTGTGCCCATAATTCGTGGCGGGAGGATTGATGGGGTGCTCGGGATCGGCAACAAGGATAGCGATTATACCGGCGAAGATGCCCGGTGGGTTCAATCCGTAGCCGATCAGGCCTGGGACATCATAGAGAAAAAGATCGCCCAGGATGAGTTCCACAAGCTTCAGGAGCAATTGCATCACACACAGAAAATGGAGCTGGTTGGTCAACTCGCTTCAGGAATAGCTCATGAGATAAACAATCCTCTCAATTTCATTCAGATCAATTTCACGACCCAGCAGGGATATATCGCCGAGTTGTTGTCTCTGTTCAACGATTTAAGAAACGCGGTAAAAGAGTGCATCAATGAAGCGGGTTTCGAGAAATCAGGCATACAAAATATGTTGCAAAAGGAGGTTGAGCTTCAGTTTGATTCGATTGTCGACGAGATGTCCGCAATTTTTGTCGACTCGCAGAAAGGTATAGACCGGATCAGGAAAATCGTCGAGGGGATGCTCAGTCTGTCGTACAGACACTCTCCCGATGAACTGGTGCTCTCCGATCTGAACCGGGCGATTCTCGATACGCTCAATGTGGCCCGGGGAGAATACCGTTCCTGTGCAGATATTTCGACCAACCTTGCAACGTTACCGCCGGTCCCCTGCGTCATTGATCAGATCAATCAGGTGTTGCTCAACCTTATGGTCAATAGCGCTCATGCCATCCAGTCGCAGCAGCGGACTTCAAAAGGGAAGATCAGCATCCGCACCTGGTCCGACAGGCGAAGTGTGTTCTGTTCGGTTGCCGATGACGGGCCTGGCATACCTGAAGAGATCCGTGAGCATGTTTTCAACCCTTTCTTTACAACCAAAAAGGCCGGAAAGGGGACGGGACTTGGACTCTCTATCTCTTACGACATCATTGTCAACAGGCACAAAGGGGAATTTTCCGTGCACTGCCCGCAGGAGGGTGGAGCGGTTTTTACTTTTTCCCTGCCTCTGGGTATCAAAACAAAAGTTCTGGAGTATCCATATGAATATTTTATCTGAAATCGTCGTTCTTTTTGTCGACGATGAGCAGGAAACCATTAACGCGCTGAAGAGATTTCTTCGCAAGGAGCCCTATACGAAGCTGTTTGCAGGATCTGGAGCCGAAGTGCTGGATCTGCTGCAGAATCGCAATGTCGATATTCTCGTTTCGGATGCCTTCATGCCGAACATGAGCGGCCAGGAGTTGATAAGGGCAGTGAAAACCCTTCATCCTGAAATCATCTGTCTGTTGACCTCCGGTGCCAATGAGGCCGAGCAGATCGTCAAATCCATCGGTATCGACAATGTTTTCGGATTCATCAAAAAGCCCATTCTCCCTGATCAGTTTAAACAGGCCATCGACGACGCTATCGAATATTGCTTTCGTAAAGGCAAGAGGTAATCGATACCCGATAAACGAATCCAGAGTCCTCTGGATTCGTTTGTACTGACGTTTCACGTCTTTTTTTTATGATTTCTAAAATTATTAGCTTACTATTCAATAGCAAGCCTTTAGATAGTGTGTTGTTGAGTAGAGAGCTATCTATTGTTTTAGCAAATTGGTAATTTATTGACGCTTTAATAGTCAGACAGAAGAAGAGCTGATTTTTTTTGTATGAAACTCCTCCTTTCAATGACATACCCGTTATTCCTACGGGTGCCTTTCTCTGTAGTCACAGAGGAATAGTCAGAAAC
>JAAXUM010000335.1 GCA_013336025.1 Chlorobiaceae bacterium | reverse complement strand
AAAGGCCGTACTCAGGAGAACCACCCCATCCAAGAACGGGATATTGTCCATTGGTGAAATAACCATTGACCCGGAAAGATTCGAGGTGATCGTTGAACGGCAGCCCGTGAGCCTCACCCCTGTTGAGTTCAAGATCCTCCACCTGCTTGCACAGAACCCGGGAAAGGTTTTTTCAAGAGAACGTATACTCGACCACCTCTGGGGAAATGAAAAGGCAGTGATCGACAGAACCGTGGATGTTCATATCAAGAACCTCAGGGACAAGCTCGCCAACAAGCATCCCCTTGTGAAATTGCAGCCAAGATGTAAGTAAAATATGAAATTGTTGATCGACAGGGTTAACTGGCCAACCTGGTTGATCGTTCTGCAAACGCGCCCAGTCGGCCTCAAACGCACGAATTCGCTTTGTCATTTCCCTTTTAGCACCGAAATCTCCTAAAGGCTGCAGGTCAGCTAATAACGGCTCAACTTCAAAACCACTTACTCCTTTTTTATTAAAAGTCATTATTCCCCGAGGGACACGCCCAAGAAAAGCAAACACTTCGTTTCTCATGAGTAGTTTGAAGCAAAAGGAATGCAAAGTTCCGGCAGAGATATTTTCACACCCATCAACACCCATTTGTTGAAGCTCACGCTCAAGGTCTCGTGCTGCTGTACGAGTAAAAGTGACGGCAAGAATTCTTCTTGGATCGACACTATCTTCTTCAATGAGGCGAGCAATTCGCCTCTTCATCGCAAAACTTTTACCAGTTCCTGGTCCGGCCATCACCCGGATCCGTGAAGCATTAGATGCTGCTATCACAAGATGTTCCCCTGTAAGACCTGTGTCCCAACTCATTATGTAATCTCCATTTTTCCCGTCACTAAGCGCGAAAGCAACAAATCGCGCGTCTGCAAAAGATTGAGATTTTGCTTAGACAATGCTACAAGTTCGGAATGAATTGGCTCAAAGTATTTGGAGGCGACTATAATGAGCGATGCGGGTGGGCAGATCAAATCGATACCCTGCATCTCATCCTTTGTCACCGCGGCGAAGATAGCTCCATTGCCAATCATATCATCTTTGGTAAAGCGGTTACGCAACTGCTCCCAAAGAAAAGCTTGAAAACCGCTTTTATGCCGAATGGAAGAAAGACCTCTACCAATAACAATCTTTTTGTCAGCTATATTCATTCTGCCAACCGGAGCCCGAACACTGAACAAAATATCCCCTTCTTCAGCGATACGTCCTTGAATAGAACAGAATAGGCGGTCAGTTGGGAAGCGTTCGCCAAAATCACTGATTCCTTGATGGAATGGCAAGCCTTCACCCGTTTTATTATAGAACTCTGATTTTGGCGACTGCCCCATTGTCAAATGACAAAGATCTTTGAGCTTCTTCACTTCCCACCCTTCCGGAATATCACCAAAAGGAGACGAAACGAGCGGAACGTTTTCATGGCCGGGAAAACGAAAATTGACAAACCATTCACGGTAAAGAGTACGGGCCATCGACTCCAGAATCCTGATTCGCCGCTGGCAATTCTCAATCAGATCGTCGTAGGCCGACAGAATTGCCCCAATACGACGCTGCTCAGAAACTTCTGGCGCATAAATCTGAAGTTCCGGGATATCGGCGAGCCTCATATGCTCGACTGTCGCCCCAGATCCGAAACCTCGAATTTGGCCTTGCAGATCATCCGCCATAAGAGCATAGAGCAGAAAATCCGGATCCAGTTTCGTGGGGTCTGCTCGAAAATGATAGAGGCGCTGACCAAGAAAAATCAGGTCATCCGTTCGTATCTTCCCCACGCCGCCAAGCGGCGCTTCTCGTGTCAGGATTACATCTCCACGTTTTGGAACAAGTCGCCGAGTCCACTTCTTGTAAACTGGCTCTGTAACGTATCGAACATTTTCGACGTCGATGAACCCATTTCGGACATTACTCGTTCTTATCATCTTGAAAGGTGTCTGCTCACTGACAACAGGAGCTGTACGATTGACGCAATCGACATGTACCTCGCATAGATCAATTATGGGCACTCGGCGCCAAGTTCTGGATTTATTCACCGTGACACCACAAGAATCTCCGCCATTTGTCAATGCAACCCTCCCACCTTCAACTGACAAGAATTCCTTGTGAGTTGCTCCGCACAATTCGTTCATCATCCCGCCTTCAGAATCTTCGTCATCTTGCTTGCAACTCATTATTTCAGATGGATCATCTTCGCATTGAAAGTTTTCGGCATTCATCACGTCACTCCTCTGCTGAGTCTTTCAAGCCGTCAGGATTCTTCAACGACTTCTTTTCCTCGGAGGCAAGGCGGCGCTCGACCTTCTTTACGTCTTCAGCTGGCGGCAGCGATTCAGGGCGGATGCCTCGTTCGAGCAAGATTTTCCGTACCGCCTTGTTATTGGTGATATGTTCAGTGGAAATCTGCCCTTCACTTTTCATCCCATGTTCGCGTGCGTTGAAAATGGTGATCTCCGTGGCAAAGTCTTTGGCTTTCAGAATCAAGGTTTCATTGTTCACTGCTTCCCTCCTTTCTTGCGAGTTGCCTGTGGAGGCAATTGCCTTAGAGCTTTCTCAAATTCCCCTCCTGCCTC
>JAAXUM010000334.1 GCA_013336025.1 Chlorobiaceae bacterium | reverse complement strand
GGAGGCTGAACGCATAGCTCTCGAAACAGCTCGAATCGCCGAAGAAGCTGCAAGGGCAACAGCAAGGGAGGCTGAGCGGATAGCGCGAGAAACAGCTCGAATTGCCGAGGAGGCGGCAAGGGCAACAGCAAATGCCCTGAATCCGTCAAGATGGTAACACAGAACTCATTATATCTGTCAGTTCAAACAATAGTTGGAAAAAATTTTTTCATATGAAAGATATACACGCATTTGTCACTCAGCTCAACGACGCCGCTTTTCGTGAGGAGATAGCCGTTCCTTTTTCGCAGCTTAAAGAGGGCGATTGGGAGGGAGTGGTACGATTGGCTGCTCGTTACGGTTATACGTTGAGCGCGAAGGATCTGAAAACAGTGGCGGCAGCCAACCCAGGGTTCTTTAAGGGAGCTGGCAAGAATCCGTCTCTTGGTTGGGATGCTTCGATGTTATCCGCAATGTAAAAGCAGGTCTGAAGTGTTTTATCGCTTTTTAACCATAAACCAGCAGTCGTTCAGAGATAGAAACCTTGACGACTGCTGGTTTTTTTGGAGTATGCAGAGATGAATTCCAGCGAACGTCTTTCGTTTCAGTCCCTTGGCAATTTTCTTCACGGAGCGCCCCAGCTCCATGCAGAATGGTCTTTAAGGGTTCGCATCTCCGCAATCGAAGAACGGCGGCGCATAACATTCTGGGTCGCTCCTGATTCATCTTTGAATGATGAGGCCGGTTTTCGTTCTGTCGAGCAACTGCTCAGGGCAATTGCTGCTCCGGAAAATGTATGCGAACGTCAGAAGCGCCTCGCTCCGGATTGTCTCTGGCAGGGATTTGCAACATCGCCCGACACTCCTGATCAGAAGTATGTTCTTTATCTGCATCACCGCAACAGGAAGACCGGAAACGTGCACTATGATGCCTTCAAATGGGGTCCGGACGGAAATGTGGAATCAAGCTGCTATGAGTTCAGTTTTTTTCCATGTACTCCGGATGGACGGAAGCCTGCCGATCATATCCATCCAGACCTTTCCGGAGTATTCGGTTGTTTACTTGAAGACAACCTGCTGCAGAGTATTTCAGGTTTCTGGCTGCGTCATCGCTATTCGAAAACAGATCAGGTTGATCTTGCCTTTCCCTGGCATCCACCACTCAGGCAAATCATGAACGCTCTGAAGAGCTTCGTTCGTGCACCCGCTATCGATGCGCTCAAGCCGTTTCTGTCCAATCCGATACGGCATGTGGCGTTCAGTTCAGAATATGAGGCCGAGCCGTCAATGACGGTTTATTTTTCCGCGCCTCTCTCTGGCAGCTGGCCGCCGGATTTCCCCTCGTTTCAGGATGCGATTCGCATTTCCGGCACGGCTCTTCACCATTCGATCGAAAAGCGGTTTTTAGAGCCTGTTCCACCGGCAGCGTTAACCCCAAATACCTTCCTCGATAAATTCTACAGTACGAGCTCAGTTGAAACATGGCAGCGGGTTCTCGGCACAACAATGCACTATCACTTCGGTATGTTCAGCAAAGAGGAACGGCTGGGATCATTGAACAGTTATTCCGATGAACCCTTCGATCGAGCTGTTACTGAACTCTTTGCATTTATCCCTTTTGGCTGTAGCGTCTACGATATCGGATGTGGCTGGGGCGGTCCCGCCCGGCTGCTCTCGAGCGAACACGGTTGCCATGTTCTGAGTTGTACGATCAGCGAGACGCAATATCGATACCTCTCTGCATCAGGCTTGCATGTACGCTATGGCGATGCGGAAACGACTCTCCCCCCCGGGGTCTTCGACTGCATGCTTCTGATTGAGAGTTTTGAACATATGCAAGATAAGGTTCGCTTGCTCCGTATACTGCGACTTTTCGGCAAAAAACTGGTAATGCGCGTCCATTGTCAGGATTCCGCTCCGAACAGCGTTAATTTTGCTGGAACCATGCACATGATAAGTTCAATGCAACTTCGAAGGATGATCGAGGCGAGCGGTTGGCAAATTGTCCACTGGCGGAATCGCCGCGAAGAATCAATGCCTTCTCTGCGAGTCTGGCATAAACGTATGGCAGAAATACATCGAGGGGATGACCTTCATCTCGAAACATTCCGTTCCTTCTGCTCCAGGGTTTGCCAATGTGAAAATGAATGGGCCGAAAATAATCCACTCATTGAAGTTGTTGCCATTTAAGGGCCAGTGAGAGTTACAGAACAACAAAAGAGCAAAACCAGAATCAAAAAAGGCGGCACCAAGGCCGCCTTTTTACAGAATATCTGATAATTGATCTTACTGCCAGCCACCGACCATTTCGAATATTTCACGGTCTCCTATCGGCACTGGAACCGAGGCGATGGGGTTTTCCTGAATGAGAAAATCGGCTATTTCGTTGTAGGGAATAAGGCAATCATCCTTACCTGGCGTATCCTCCATGGCAAAAAGGGTTTTGCCGGCAAAGCGACTTTTACGGATCAGTTCATGGTATGGAACTTTGGCAAGCAGCCTGGTTCCGACTTTTTCCGCAAACTGATCGAGCATGTTGGTTCCGCCGCCAGTGGTATAATCAACCCTGTTGGCAACGATGCCGGCAAGCTTGACCTTGTAGCGCACGCTTTTCTGCT
>JAAXUM010000089.1 GCA_013336025.1 Chlorobiaceae bacterium | reverse complement strand
GTTTTACACCCTGTGGTGCGAGTGTTTTGGAGACACTCTTGCCAAATTCAAGAATCGATGAAAAAGGCTGGATTTTATAGTAGGTACCCAACCCGAAAAGAACGGTCAGTAGGACAATAACAAAAAACTCTACAGGACTTTTGAACCCTTCAGATGCTTTTGCTTTCAGATAGGAGACAAAAGCTTTCCAGTTAATAACCAGAAGATGAAACAGCGCAATAACAGAAAAAGCAAAACCGAAAATAATATGCTGATTCTGCCACTCCGGTTTTGTAAGCCCTATCAACCGGAATGCCACCCCGCTTGCAGGCTTTCCTGAAGGCGCAATATAGAGGATCACTCCTGAAACAAGGAGAATGATAAATGCGATACATAGCCCGAAGCTTATAAAAATTCTCCAACTGAATGGTTTGTTCATGTCACACCCATAGTTAATCTGCTGCATTCTGAAAATAAATTCCGCTGACTCCAGCCATATACCATCATACTGTCATCAAATAACCATCGGAACCGCGCTTCCTCCGGATCAGCGGAAAACTGTCTCACTTGTCTACGATTGACAAATTGCCCTGACCATCCACTTTTCAATTTTTCGAAACCTTAAAACAACCATAAAGCTCTTTGTCAATTAAAGAATAAGAACAAGAGAGAGCGGCTATACGTTTCAATGCAAAATGCAGCCATCTCTTCCTGTTTTATCTGCCGTTGCAAACCAGCCATTGATCTCCTCTATATCGACGGGCGACAACGCTCCTGCGGTTTGCCTGAGCGAAAGACAGTTAAGAATATACTGGTACCGCGACTTCGCAAGATTGCGTCTGGCGGCAAGTAAATTCTGAAGAGCATCAAGAACATCTACGTTACTTCGCAGACCAGCTCCAAACCCTTTTTTTGTGCCCTCGAGAGCAATTTCCCGGGATTTGACCGCCTGTTCATAGGCGTGAATCTGCGCAATCGTACTGATAACCGTATTATAGTACTTGCGTACTTCAGATTCGGTGCTCCTTTCCTTCCAGAAATACTGCTCTCCTGCTTTAAGCCACTTTGCTTTTGCCTGCCGAATGGAAGCACTGGTATAGCCACCGGTATAAATCGGCATGCTCATTTGCAGACTGATTGAATAGGTTTCATAGGTTGAACCGATCGAATAATTGTTTTCACTTTCTGAATAGGTTCTCCCTGCAACCAGATCAATGGTTGGATAACGACTTGCCTTCTGTTTTTCGATCTCCTTTTTAGCAATCTGCATCTCAAGATGCGCTGCCGAATTTTGAGGACTCTCTCCACGAGCACGATCAATCCATGACTCCACACTGCCTGGTATCGGACGAGCTAATACCAGTCTTTCAGGAGCCAGCTTGCAGAGTTCGTCAGGATACACTCCGATAAGATGCTCCAGCTCACGGCGGCTGAACTCAACACTGTTGACGATTTCAAGCCCTTCGGCAAGTGCCATGTCGAGGTCAGCCTGTGCCTCATGTATTTCGGTAATGGTTCCGAATCCTTTTTCAAACCGTCGTTTAGCCTGCTGAAGCTGTTCTTCCGATGCCTTGATATGAGCCTGACTGAATGCAAGATTATCTTCAGCATACAATGCGTTACAATAGGTTTCGGTAAGCCTGACAATCAAACCAGCCTCTTCTTTCCGCAATTCGGCATCACTTTTTGCAGCTACAGCTTTCGCCTGCTGGTATTCAGCTATATTCGACAGATTAATCAAAGGTTGACGGAGCGTCACGCCATAGACAAGCGTATTATAAAAATCAGGCGATTCATACAGTCCCATGTAACCGTGCTGAGTGCCGTTGCGACCGCGCGAGGCGTTCAGACGAACACTGGGGCGTAAACCGGCCCTCGCCTTGCCGATCTCCTCTTTATACACCAGATTATCAGCCTTTGCGGCCCCAAGCAGCGCGTCATGATCCCGTGCTTTCAGATAAGCTTCCGATAACGTGACTGGCGCAGCATAGAGAGGCAGCGAAATCAGACTGCCTGCAATAAGCATTACATACCAAAAACTGATCATATTCAATGCAGACTTTACGTTTCGTTAACAGCTTTTTGAGCAACCTTTTCAAAAAAGAAACTCATGACGATACCCTCACTCCTCCTTCATGGAGACTGCAATCCGCTTGAGCAGCGGATCAACCAGATAGGTCAGCAGAGAACGTTCTCCGGTTTTAATAACCACCTGCACCGGCATTCCCGGTTGCATCTGGCGATTTCCGAGTGAGTTGAGACCATCAGGGGTCACCGCAATCCGGGCAAGGTAATAGGAGGAGCCGGGCATTGACGGGTTTGTCTGCGGATCTGTCACAATGTCTTTTGAAAGCGACGCAACAACACCTTGCACAACAAGCTGAGGTGCATGCGCAAATGAGGAGAAACTCACATCAACCGGCAATCCCTTCCGGATACTGTCGATCAGATGCGGTGCAACCCTGGCGTCTATCAGCAGCTCCTCATTAAGAGGAACGATATCCATAATCTTCTGACCGGGCTGAATCACGGCACCAACTGTTTGAACCTGCAGGCCCACCACCTGACCTGAAGCAGGAGACCGGAGTTCAGTATCGGCAAGCTCTTCAGCAAGGGCTCGGGTCTTTTCAGCGTCAGCCTCTACTTCAAGCTGCACCTGTGCGAGTTGCGAGGCTGTTGTACTCTTCAGCTCTGCAATTTTCAACTCCAGCTCACGTTGCTGACTTAACGGAGCATAACCTTCCTCGACAAGTGCGGCAATGCCTGAAAGCTGTTCATTGAGAATCCTGAGCGTAACCTGGCGGGAGAGAAAAAGCTGCCGCTGTGTCCGCATATTCTGTTCGGCAAGAGTTCGATCCGGATCGGCAAGAAGATCATGGTGAAAAACAATTGATCCAGCTCCGCTCATCTCCGCAAGCAGCCTGTCCGCCGTAGCTCTTGTTCCGAGATAGTGCTGATGAATCTCATCGTAACGAGCCCTTGCCGTCTGGCTGTCAAGCGTCATCAGCACCTCTCCCTCCTGTACGATCTGACCTTCCCCCACCTGTACTTTTTCAACGGTACCTCCTCGAAGATGCTCCACGACCTTTCGTTTGGTGGCAATACTGACAATACCCTGACATGGCACTCCTTCGTCAAGCGGCGCAAATGCCGCCCACAACAGAAATCCGCCAAAGCCGACAAGAAGTATCCAGATTCCGAGACGCACCGTGCTCCCGGTGTCCCGATAGCCTTCGTTACGACCTTTACCGACCTCTTCTGTCACGATTGTCCTTTTTTCTTCCCGTTCTTCTCGACTATGCATGGCACTCCTTATACCTGTTTCAAAAAAAAACATCAGCCCGCCGGTACAGCAGATGCTCTTGTACTCTCCTTGCGCAGTGACGCAATAACCTCATCGCGTGGCCCGCATTGCACGATTTTTCCTGCCTGCATGAGAGCTATCAGGTCGGCAGCGGCAAGCACACTCGGACGATGGGTGATAAGAATCACCGTTTTGCCTGCTGCCCGTAACTCCCTGAGTGCCTGCAAGAGCGCCCGTTCACCGGCGTCATCAAGATTGGCATTGGGTTCATCGAGCACGAGAATCGCAGGATTGCCATACATTGCCCTCGCAAGTCCAACTCGCTGTCGTTGCCCCGCAGAAAGCAATCCCCCGTCTTCACCGATCCGCGTGTCGTAACCGTGAGGAAAACGAAGAATCATTTCATGAATACCGGTTCGTTTTGCAGCCTCAATGATTTTCGGAGAATCCAGTTCAGCAAATCGGGCAATATTTTCAGCGATTGAGCCATCGAACAACTCAATATCCTGCGGCAGATAACCGATATGCGGACCCAGTTCTATCCGTTCCCAGCTCTCTATCGGATCACCGTCAAGCAGCACCTCTCCCTCTTTTTCTGGCCAGATACCCAAAACACAACGAGCAAGCGTTGATTTTCCTGAGCCTGATGGCCCGAGAATCACGGTGATTTTTCCGGCTGGAAAAAGAGCATGCAGGTCGTGAAGTACAGGCTGCGTTCGACCCTCCGCTTTGGCAGTAAGCCCTTTAAGCCTGATTTCGCCCAAAGGTTCCTGATCGTGCTCTGAACGAGCCTCGGAAGCGGAAAACTTTTCAAGAAGTCTCTCAATGCGTAAAAATGCAGCTCGAGCCTGTACAAAGGGCTTCCATGTTGCGACCAAAAGATCAAGCGGTTGCAGAGCCCTCGACATCAAAACATTAGCAGCTACCATCGAACCGGCCGACATTTTCCCTTCAATAACAAGAAGGGCTCCTGCACCGAGTGTCAACGACTGCATACTGTATCGCACAAACTTGGCTAATGCCTGCTGGCGATGCTGCCGGTCAAGCGCGATGCCGCTTTTGAGAAGCGAAGCATCATGCAGTCTGAGCCAAAGTCGTCGGAGGTTACCCTGCATCCCCATTGCATGGAGCGGTTCAATCATGCGCAGCTTGCTTTGCACGTAACGAAAACTGTCGGCACCAGCCTCAGCAGCACTCTCGATCTCCCGAACACTTATCCTGTTGCTCTGCCAGGTTACAGCAAGCTGAATGAGAGCAAACAGGATAGATATCCATCCGAGAAAAGGGCTGAGCAGAAAAATAACCGCTATGTAAACCGGCGTCCAGGGGGTATCGAAAAAGGCGATAATGCCGTTTGCCGTCATGAACTGACGAAGCGTGGTTAAATCCTGAAATGCCTCGCCTGCTTTGCTACGGGATCGGCTCAGGCATTTTTCAAAGCTCGCATTGAACACCAGCGAGCTGAGTGCCTCATCCAGCCTGACACCTGCTCGCACCAGAAGACGCGAGCGAAGCCATTCCGCACATGCCGTCACGGCAAAAAACAGCAGCAGAAAGAGGGTCACCAGAAGAAGGGTCATCTCACTGCCGCTTTTCATGACACGTCCATAAAGCTGAAGCATATAGAGGGTTGGGGTAAGCATCAATACATTGGCGATCATGCTGAACAGACCAACCCAGAGAAATTCTTTTCGAAATCCCCAGAGTTGTCGGGAGAGTTCGCTACGCTTAAAAAATTGAGGGTTCATTGATCGCTAAGGTTTCCCGTTCGATGCAGGTCGTGCATCCTGAGATGACTGCAGGGCGGCAAGTACCTCCTGGCAGGTGCCGAATCGCTGTACCTGGCCGTCAACAAGCACCAGCATCTGTTCTATTGCTCCCAGAATATTCAGTCGGTGGGTTATGACGATGATGGTGGTACCATGGGCTTTCAGCAACTGTACAGCTTTGAGCAGGGCGGCATCACCAGCTTCGTCAAGGCTCGCATTGGGTTCATCAAGCACGATAAACTTCGGCATACCGTATACTGATCGGGCCAGCGCTACTCGCTGCCGCTCTCCACCTGAAAGAAAAGAGCCTTCATCGCCGATACGGGTATCGTACCCTTGCGGCAGTTGCCCGATGAACCTTTCAAGCCCAACCATTCTGCAAGCAGCCTCAATTTTTGCTTCATCCGGTTCGCCGAAGCGGGCTATATTTTCAGCGATGGTTCCTTCAAACAGTTCAACGTTCTGAGGCAGATATCCGATATATTGGCCGAGTTCCTCTTTGTCCCACTGGTAGATGTCGTTGCCATCGAGCCTTACCTTACCCTGCGTTGCCGGCCAGATGCCGACAAGCAGTCGTGCAAGGGTGGTTTTACCTGATGCCGATGGCCCGACAATTGCCAACGTACCTCCCGGAGCCAGCCTGAAACTGACCCCTTTAAGAATCTGCGCCTTGCTGCCTGGCGCCCCGGCAATGAGATTGTCGACAACAAGCGCTCCTGTTGGCGGCGGCAGCGCCATTCCTTTTTCCGAAACAGGATACTGCTTAAGCATCTGATCGAGTCGGTTGAAGGCTTCAAGCGCACCTTCAACCTGCCGCCAGTTGCCGATGATCTGCACAAGTGGCGAAAGAACCCTGCCTCCGAGAATCGAGGATACAATCATGCCTGATCCATGAATCTCACCTTTGAGGGTCAGCCAGCAACCAACGCCGAGCAGAAGTGAGCCGAGGAGGCTTTGCACAAGCTTCGAGAGCGCTGCGTTGGTACCCGCATGATCGGAGGCTTTTGCCTGTTGTACCAGAAAATCCTGCTGACGTCTCATCCACCGGTTGTGGATATGATCAAGCATCCCCATTGACTCAATAACTTCGGCATTGCGAAGCACGCTGTCAGCATAGGCCTGGGTGTTTCGCGACCCTCGATTTGCGGCAAGAAGCGGTTCACGAATACGTCGTTCATTGATTACACCGATCATAAACTGCATGAGCGCTCCAGCCACGGCAAACCATCCGAGCATGGGGCTCATCATAAAAATCAGAACAAGAACAAGCAGAGCAAGCGGCATATCAATGATCGCAAGCATTGCTGACGAAGCCAGGAAATCGCAAACGGTTTTAAGGTCCCGTAAAGGTTGCGCGCTGCCTGAGGAGAGATTCTGCAACCGTGCTGAAAACAGTGCGCCAATTACCTGATCCCGCAACCTTGCGTCAAGCCCCAGGCCTGCTTCGTGCATTACCTGTCTGCGAACCCATTCGAGCGCTTCAAGCAGCAGATAGCTCCCGATAACGAGGATGGTGAGCATGAGGAGCGTGGTATGACTGCGGCTGTTTACAACGCGGTCATACACCTCCATCATATAGGCGCTCGGCGCAAGCACCAGCACATTGACGACCAGGCTGAAAAAAAAGGTATTCGTAAATGAGGGATACAGTGAAGCAATCGCATCACTCATTGCTGATTTTTCCTCTACACCCTTCACAATCGACTCAACTCAAATTCATTAACGCTCACAGGCTGCTTCCTGATAATATTCTTAAAATGACAGCGCGTCAGATCCATTTTGCTTATGATGCTCACGCTCCTCTCTCCCTTCTTTCATGAACACTGAGAACTGCGCCACACAAAAATGTCTTTTGCATTTTTGTGTGGCACAGCGCTCTCTGGCAATTAAAAGACCAGCCAGGCC
>JAAXUM010000088.1:6367-6966 GCA_013336025.1 Chlorobiaceae bacterium | reverse complement strand
TGAAAAACGCAACGCCTTATTTTTTCTTCCATTGGCTGCTACTCCGCTTTTTTCTGTAAAACAAAAAAGTGGGGATTTCCCCACTTTCACATCGGATAACCAACACCCTTTTACCATTTTTGCAAAGTGAGTATACAAAAAATCCGGCCAATAATCAAACCCCCTTCGACCCATCCGCCTCTTTTTCTCCAAGACGACTGTCAATGACCTCATAATCAGCATCTTCGATCTGCCGGTTCGTATGAGAACGAACAGAATCAGCATCGCTCTTATTCCTGACCACTGACACCGTAAAAAACCTGATGGCCATCCGCAGCACAAGAAAAAAAACAACAACCAGAAGAATAAATTTCAGCATCACAAAAAGATATTTATAAAGTACCGGTTTTTTTCAGTGCAAAACAATGGGTTCCGAGTAAGAAAATGTTACTGATCTGCAATGAATTTGCAGCTCACGCTTCAATTCAAATTCGAAAAACACAACCCACCCTCTGACACGTCCCTACATCCTCAGAATCTGAAGCAAGCGGGTCTTGTTAACCCTGTACCTGAACACCTCAACACCGTCAATACAGACAACAGGAATAGCTTCACCGTAC
>JAAXUM010000088.1:0-6357 GCA_013336025.1 Chlorobiaceae bacterium | reverse complement strand
ATTCGGGATCACCTGAAATATCGGTTTTTTCAAGCAGAAACGGCACAAGATGCTTTGCCTCGAGCAGTTTTACCAATGCCTCATCACAGAGACAGCACTCCTTTTTCCCATAGATTGTCACGGTATGAAGAGACTCTGTCATGATTCAGGTTCCTTTCCCGAATATTGATTGATCAATTCAATAACCGCATCAAGCGATTGTGACGTCTGATCGGCAGTAACAAGGTTTTTCAGCGCGTAGGCACCTGAAACCACCTCATCCTCACCGATAAAAAGCGCAAAGCAGGCCCGCATTCTATTGGCATCTCTCATCTGTGCCTTCATGCTTCTTCCTGCAAGATCAACTTCAGTGCTGATTCCCTCACTTCTCAGACGGTAAGCCACCTGCATCGCATGGTCGAGCAGGCCCTGCTGCTGGGCAACAACATAGACTTTCGGCCCGGGTGGGCTTAGAGCAGCAAACAAACCCTGCTTTTCCATAGTAATCAACACTCTTTCCATCCCTGCCGCAAAACCTGATGCAGGAACTTCCCCGGAACTTCCCAACTCTTTGGCAAGACCGTCATATCTGCCGCCCCCGCCAATGGCATCCTGTGCACCAAGCTCCGGACTGGTCACCTCAAATGCGGTATGGCAGTAGTAATCAAGTCCGCGAACAAGGCGATAATCAATATCGTATGCTATCCTGCGACTGTCAAGATAGAAACGCACTTTTTCAAAATCCGCCACAGCCTCACTTGAAAGAGAGTCATGCAGCCTTGGAGCTCCTGCAATGATCTCCTGCATATCAGGATTTTTCGAATCAAGAATTCTGAGAGGATTTTTTTCAAACCTCTCACGGGATGCCAGATCGAGCCTGTCATAAAAAGGAGTCAGATAATCTCTGAGTACCTCCCGGTACCTTGCACGGTCACTGCTGTCACCGAGGGTGTTGATTCGGAGCTTCAGACCGCGTATTCCGAGAGTCTCGAACACCTGCATCATAAAGGTAATAACCTCGGCAACGGCAGCCGGAGAGGATACTCCGAGCAACTCAGCGCCAAACTGTGAAAACTGTCGCTGGCGTCCTGCCTGTGGGCGCTCTTTTCGAAAAAGCTCAGAGAGATAAAAGAGTTTGTGTACCGGTGCTGTCGAAAGCAGGTTTTTCTGCAAAACCGCCCGCATAACCCCTGCAGTCATCTCCGGACGCAAGGTAATGGATCTGCCCTGAGGATCAGGAAGAAAAGAAAACATCTCCTTGCCTACAATGTCCGTCGTTGCCCCGATACTCCGCTGAAAAAGTTCAGTGTACTCAAAGACCGGAGTACGGATTTCACTGTACCCATAAAGAAGAGCAAGTCGATGAACAACCCCCTCCACATAGTGCCAGCGAACGATCTCATCCGGAAAAATATCCCTGGCACCCTTCACAACCTGATACTGCGGCATAGCTATTGATTAATCCCCTGCTGATAAAAAAGTTATAAGGCTTCCAAACCGAATAATATCCGGATAAGAAGTTTTTTAAAGCTGAGCAATGAGTGCTTCCTGAGTTTTTTGTCATACCGGCCTTAAGGAGGGATGACAAAAAAAACGCACCTGCTGAATTTCAGATTCAAGCCTCACCGCCAACACCTTGAGATCCCTCTCTCCGTTCGGGATGACAGAGCGGATATTCGTGATTACAGAGGGATATCCGGAATAACAGAGAGGACATTTGGGGATAACACGAAAAGCATCGAAAAAGCAGACGATACATCTCCCGACTTTCCCTGTTAACCCTTTACTCCAGACAGATCTCCCTTAAATCTGAGGGAAATCCTTTTCCTCCTCCCTGAACAAGGCAAGCACCTCTGCCGGTGTTTTCAGCAAGAGCAACTGTTCGCGAAAATCAACCCTCCCGGCAAGCCGCGTAATTCTGCCAAGCAATTTCAAATGTTCGGCAAGCATCTCTTCCGGAGTTGCAAGAAGAAAAATGATCCGGACAGGTTCATTATCAATGGAGTCGAAATTGATCTCTCTGTGAAGCGTTGCAAGAGCAAGCACCGGATGTTTGACTGCACTTGTTTTTGCATGGGGAAGAGCAATTGTTTTTCCGATTCCGGTTGACATCTCCCTCTCCCGCTTAAGCACATCCTGACGCAACTTCTCTGTATCAAAAACACCCGGATGATTTGCGACAAGAGCAAGCATGGCATCAATCACCTGACCCTTTGAGGCAAGGTCGAGATTCAAGGCAATAAAGCTCTCCGACAGAAGGCTTTCAATTTTCATGGTGACAACATATTGTTGTTGAATCTTCTATTGACAGCCGCACAAGCAGAGCTGTTCTCACCTCAAGTCAAGGGATAATATAAAAAAACTTTATTTCCGGGCATCTCTATTTACCGTTGTGAGTCCCGGCACATCGGGACCGATCCCGGCATATCCCGGCAATGTGTAACAAATAAACATCGTTACCCCTGTAACGCTGAAAAGAGCAGATTCAATGAAGGTTCTTCACCAGAAGGGGGATAAGAGTACCAGGAGCAGTCGGATTTCAGCCATCCGGAGTACCGTAACAATACCTTACAGATAGGTTATGATCAAATAGACAAACGGTGAAACAAACATAACAGTGTCAAACCGGTCAAGCACCCCGCCATGCCCCGGAATCAGCCCGGAAGAGTCTTTAACTCCTGCGTCACGCTTGAACATCGATTCAATAAGATCACCAGCCGGACTTCCGAGACCTATGAGCGCTCCGGTAATCAATGCGGCAGAATCAGACACATCAGGCACGAACCGCGCAAACACGAATGATGCGGCAAGACTGCCAAAAAATCCGGAAAGAAATCCCTCCCAGGTTTTATGAGGGCTCAACCGCTCAAACAACTTTCGACGGATCAGCTTTCCTCCCATGGTGCTGCCACCAAAATAGGCGAAAATATCGGCAGACCAGACACAGACCAGTAAAAGCAGCACAAAAGCTTCTCCGCGACCATCAGGCAACGAAATCCGTAACCTGAGAAGCGACCCGAAACAGAGATTGACGTAGAGCAGCCCGGTAAGCAAGGAACCGAGATTCAACAACGGCGATCCCTCTTTATCAAAAAGCTCCAGGACAAACAGAAAAAGCACCATAAGAAGCAGCAGCTCTGCGGTATCGGCAAATCCGGTATAGAAATTCACCTGCAGCAACACCGTCCAGGGAAGCACAACCCAAAGAGGTGACGGATGCGCCTTATGCTCTGCAAGCCGGTAAAACTCAACCGTTGCCTGAAGCGACAGTAAAAGAACCAGCAGAAAAAAAAGTATGCCACCCTCTCTGTTTATCCAGAGAAAAAGAGGGATTCCAAGAACAGCAACGACAATTCTCTGTAAAAGATTTATGCTCAAGAGAGTTCCCATAATTTCGGTTATCCGCACAGCAATGCTGTGCATCAGCAAGGAATAATTGTAGCTATTGCCGCGTTTCAGAAAAAGACGCTGCCCTGAACTTGGCCATACATAAAAGAAACAACACCATCGAGCCGGCTACAACAAGCCACCACCACCAAAACCCGACAACACCGGAATGAGAAGCTCCGTCCACATTGATCCCTGTACCCGAACCCATAGAGAGCTGTACGAGCGCTGCAAGATTATTGACAAGATGAACGGCAAAAGGCACGGCAAGTGTGCCGGCTTTCAGAAACACATAACCAATATAGCAACCAAGAAGCGTAAGCGGAACGAAGTTGGCAGCACTCAGATGAAAAACAGCAAAAACAAAACCAGTCAGAATCACAGCGGCTCGAGGATCAATAGCCTGGCGATAGTTCTCCTGGATATAACCACGAAAAAGCAGCTCTTCACACATTGCCGGCGTAACAGCGAGCACCGCCACAACAGCAACAGCTTCAGGCAGGGAGCGCATAACAGCAAGAGCGGCTATCATCCTGTCCATGATTTTCTGGTTCTCAACAACCTGTTTTCCTGCCTCCCCCAGAGCAGGCCACAAATAAAGCTGCTGCAGTTCTGCAATGGTCTGCATGAGCGGCTGCAGACAGAAGACACCCAGAACAGCCCAAAGCACCAGAGCCAGTGATCCCTTTCTCTGAATCCCCAGAAATGCGAGTGTTTCAGCCGAAAAAAGGTGCTCTCCTCCGGCATGGCGTTTAGCGAGAAGTAAAACGGGAAATGCAAGCAACAGGATCTGACTGACCGCCTGCATGATCCTCATGAGAGAGATCATCCGGCCTTGATCACCGGGAGAAAGCGGCAGTGAGAGATCAAGAGCGGAAATTTTCAGGAACAGCAGACTCCCCATGACCTGATAGAGCATCATAATTCCGAACAGAATGAGCGTGTTCAGAAAAAATGAAGGACGACGAACAAAAAAGGGTTCTGCGATTATGGGTTTCTGTACTGTCATTTTAAAGGAAGGAAAAAGTAATCAACTGATTATGATACCAGCCTGACATGCGGTTTAACAATCTGCTCCTGAGCTTTCAGAGCCATCCCGGAACTCTCTTGTGTGCAGTAGCCTGCTTTGCAATATCATTTGCATACAATCGTGTCTGTAAATCAAAATCGCCTGCCGGAAAACGTTATCACGAATATCGATACATAATGACTGGCTTTGTATGCCTTTGACAAAATCCCGAATGCGTGACAGGAAAAAACGAAAACTTGTTGAGGGATAATTCAATTGAGAAAATAAGGTTATTCTCGTAAGTTCCCTTTTAAAAAACTCTTTATGAACATCCCTTTTATGAACTCCTTCCGAACATTGGGTAAGAAAAAAAAAATGTTCAGAAAGCTCTTTACCAGAACGCTGCAACTGATCGTTCATAAAAGAGAACCTCTCCGGCAATTTACCGGGCCACTCAACTCAATTGTCATTCTTGCCCAGGAAAAAATCGGAGACTCGATCCTGCTTACGCCATTACTGCGCAATCTCCGCCACTCATTTCCCCATCTTGAAATTCACCTCATCTGCTTCAGCGAAGCATCCACTGCATTTTTCAGAAACGATCCTCATGTCACCGCCATTCACTCTGTAAAAAATAATATTGTACGCTATTACAACGATGTCCTTTCAAAGGAGTTTGATCTGCTCTTCAACACAAAGGACAGCCCGTCAACAAACTTTCTGATACAGACCATCCTTATCCGTGCCCGTTTCAAGGCAGGGCATGCTCATCCTTATCACGAAGGCCTTTTCAATCACCTGATAAAGATAGAGTATCATACCAGAATGGCTCTCAAAAACTGCTCGCTGCTCTCAGTGCTCTCTGTAAGAACCCGGGAAAAAGAGTGCAGGCCTTATCTGCCTCCGGCACCAGTGTCAGGTGCCATAACCAGGTTTTCAGAAAAAATCAATACTGACGTTCTGATCGGCCTTAACATCAGCGCAGGAAGCCCCTTGCGATGCTGGACGGAAGAAAGATGGCATGCTCTCATTAAAGGTTTCCCGGATATGCAGTTCGTGATATTTTCAGCTCCCGGTGACACGAATATGAAAATGCGACTTGAACAGCATGATAACGTCACCGTTTCACCACCAACCGTCAACATCTACGAAGTAGGAGAACTCGTCAAGCATCTGCGATTGCTTGTCACCCCCGACACCTCTCTGGTTCATGTTGCTTCGTGCTGCAACATTCCGGTGATCGGACTTTACACCAAAGCGCCTCAGGACTTGTCGAGATTCGGACCTTATCTCGTTGACTTCGAGATCATCACCTCCAGCACTTCACAGGTCAGCGACATTGAGGTGGAAGTTGTCGCCTCGGTCATGCAAAACAAATTGCTGCAACAATTGGACATGGCAACCGGAGGAACAACTGAGAGCAGCAACAAAAAAACAGAGTTTTCCTGAAATATTATTTTACAGCCGGTAAAAAAACACGGAACAATATGAACATTCTCTTTATCAATTCCATTGGCCGCGACAAATTCGGGGGAGGAGAGAAATGGATGGTAAACGCTGCAAAAGGGCTTACTGAACGTGGGCATACCGTTGTTCTCGGAAGCAAAAAAAACTCCAGAATCTTCGATTATGCGAAATCAAAAGGAGTTTCAACAACTGTTTTTGAAATAAACAGCGATATCAGCCCGTTAAAAACACTCGCCATAGCAGGTTACCTGAGAGATCATGCCGTTGACATCATCATCTGCAACCTCAACAAGGATGTCCGGGTAGCCGGTCTTGCCGCAAGACTTTACGGAAAAACAACCGTTATTGCCCGCCACGGAATGCTGCTCTGCGGAAAAAAATGGAAACACCGGCTCACTCTTACAAAACTTGCCGATGGCATTATCACCAACAGTATCACCATCAAAAAAGCCTATGCCGACTACGGATGGTTCGATGATGCGTTTGTAAAAGTCATCTATAACGGCATCACGATT
>JAAXUM010000087.1 GCA_013336025.1 Chlorobiaceae bacterium | reverse complement strand
CCGACAATTTCACTCAGCTCTTTGGTGATAGCCGCCTGCCTTGCACGGTTGTAGCTGATGTTGAGCGTACGAAGAAGCTCCTTGGCATTCTCTGTCGCCGAATCCATTGCTGACATACGGGCAGCCTGCTCGGCAGCATTCGATTCAAGCATGACTCTCCAGACCTGGGTATTGAGATGCTTCGGCACCAGAACATCAATAATTGATTCGGGAGAAGGCTCGTAGATATAGTCGCTGCCTCCATCCTTACCCGAAGCCTCGGGAGTGATCGGCAAAAGCGTCTCAAACTTCAGCACCGGAGCAAGAACCGATTTAAACTCATTATACACAACAATAACCTTGTCAGCTTCACCGCGAAGATACATACCGGAAACCGTTGCCGCAATTTCCTTTGCAACGCTGAACTCAAGGCGCTGGAAAACACCGGGATACCCCTTGATAATATTGTACCCTCTCTTGCGGAAAAAATCAAAGCCGCGTGACCCTGCGCAGATCAGACTTACGCCGTTCTTGCTGTGCTGAGCCGCATAATCCTCATGGATAACCTTATGCGCAAGCTTGACGATATTGGTATTGAATGCACCGCAAAGACCCCTGTCGGCAGTAACAAGAATCACCACAACCTTGTTGACCTCAGAACGGTTTGAAAGCAGTGGATTGAGTGAAGTATCAACCTTGGCAGAGAGCGATCCGAGCATCTCTTTGAGCTTTCTGGCATAAGGGCGCGCCATGATCGCCCGCTCCTGGGCTCTTCTCAATTTGGCGGCAGCCACCATTTTCATCGCCTTGGTGACCTGCTGTGTGGATTTTACCCCTTTGATCCGTACACGGATATCCTTTAATGTAGGCATGAATTACGGGTCTTTTGATAAATTGCTTGATAAACCTCGTCGGCACCCCTGACCATTTCCCCGCTTTACGAAACAACGTCGAAAAACGCGGCCATTTTCAGAGGCGCCCATCTGCGTCTCTTACGCCTTTGCTTTCTGGTTGAAGGAAGCAATAAACTTCTCCGCTGCTTCCTTGATCCTGTTAGCGGTATCAGCTTCAAGAGTACCCGTTTCGGCAATTGCCTTAAGCACTTCAGGATGCTTGTGCTCAAGCAGGGCAAGGAACTCTTCTTCAAACTTGCGAATACGCGTTACATCAACAGCATCAA
Organism: Chlorobiaceae bacterium; assembly: GCA_013336025.1. GTDB lineage: Bacteria > Bacteroidota > Chlorobiia > Chlorobiales > Chlorobiaceae > Chlorobium. Next base: position 5,815 of record JAAXUM010000087.1, on the reverse strand, counting down.
GCAAGCCCTGAGTACCAAGGAAAATAATGGCAACCTGTTTTTCAACAGCCATAGGAATGTACTGACCCTGCTTGAGAATCTCTACCAGTCTTGCGCCCCTGTCAAGCTGCGCTTTCGTGGTTTTATCAAGATCCGAACCGAATTTCGAGAAAGCCTCAAGTTCACGGAACTGTGCAAGATCGAGTCGCAGAGTACCGGCAACCTTTTTCATCGCCTTGATCTGGGCTGAACCACCAACGCGGGACACCGAGATACCAACGTTGATTGCAGGCCTCTGACCTGAGTTGAAAAGGTTTGACTCAAGAAAAATCTGACCATCGGTAATCGAAATAACGTTGGTCGGAATATAGGCCGAAACGTCACCGGCCTGCGTTTCAATAACCGGAAGCGCAGTCAGACTGCCGCCGCCTTTCACCATCGATCTCATCGCATCAGGAAGATCATTCATCTTCCTTGCAACTTCGATATCATCAGTAATCTTTGCAGCTCTTTCGAGAAGACGGGAATGTAAATAAAACACATCGCCAGGGTAAGCTTCACGTCCAGGCGGACGACGAAGGAGCAGGGAAAGCTGGCGATAAGCAACAGCCTGCTTTGAAAGATCATCATAAACAACAAGCGCGTGGCGGCCGGTATCACGGAAATACTCGCCAAGAGTAGCTCCGGCGAACGGAGCGATAAACTGAAGAGGAGCCGGATCGGAAGCCGTAGCCGTAATAACCGTCGTATACTCCATGGCGCCGAACTTCTCAAGGGTATTGACCACCTGGGCCACCGTGGAACCTTTCAGACCGATAGCGACATAGATACAGAAAACTCCCTTGCCCTTCTGATTGATAATGGTATCGATTGCAACAGCTGTCTTTCCGGTCTGACGATCACCAATAATAAGCTCGCGCTGTCCGCGACCGATAGGAATCATCGAGTCGATCGCCTTGAGTCCTGTCTGAAGCGGCTCATGAACTGATTTACGGTAAATAACACCAGGAGCTCTGCGCTCAAGAGGAAGCCTGATCTGTGTTTCAATCGGCCCTTTTCCGTCAATCGGCTCGCCCAGAGGATTAATTACCCTGCCAAGCATAGCTTCACCAACCGGGATCGAAGCAAGAATACCGGTTCGTTTAACCGTATCACCCTCTTTCACCAGATTGGACTCTCCGAACAATACCGCGCCGACATTGTCTTCTTCAAGGTTAAGCGCCATACCCATTACCTTGTTGGGAAACTCAAGAAGTTCACCGGCAGCCGCCTTGGATAATCCATACACACGGGCGATACCGTCACCAACCTGCAAAACTGTTCCCACATCATAGACATCAGCCTCGGACTCAAAACCGGCAAGCTGCTTGCGAAGTATGGATGAAACCTCATCAGGCCTGACTGTTGTAGACATATCTTATTCGCTTGGTTATTTGTTTGTAAGAAAAGAGCAAGATTCTGCTTACCTTCTTTTGAAATTCGGTGCGGTCTGTTACTTTTCGAAAAATGAAAGCGAAATTTAACAAAAACCTTTTAGTTATTCAAATCTGTGTTTCACTTTGAACTCCATACTTTCGGATCATTAACCTCACCACCATTTTATTAAGGGTGTTCTCTTGCAGGAAAAGGTATGAAAACAGTCAGAGGATTCGCCTCAGCAACAGTCGGTAACGTAGCCTGTGGTTTCGATGTTCTGGGATTCGCCATTACCGAGCCGGGTGATGAGGTCATCCTCACACTCCATGAAGAACGAAAAAGCGATTGCCCGGTCTCCATTACCGCCATTTCAGGCGATGGCGGAGCCCTGCCGCTCGATCCGAGAAAAAACACGTCGAGCTTTGTCGTTCTCAAGTTCCTCGAATACATACGCACCAGCAAAGGAATTGACTTCAGAGGCCATATCGATCTTGAGCTGAAAAAAAACCTCCCGCTGAGCAGCGGCATGGGCAGCAGTGCGGCAAGTGCGGCAGCGGCACTTGCCGCTGCAAACGAGCTCCTTGATCAACCCTGCTCAAAAATGGAGCTGGTACATTTTGCCGTTGAAGGAGAACGTGTTGCCTGCGGTTCTGCGCACGCCGACAACGCAGCGCCGGCTATTCTCGGAAATTTCGTGCTTATCCGCAGCTACTCGCCGCTTGATCTCATCACGATTCCATCGCCCGAACATCTCTTCTGCACCCTTGTGCATCCGCATACCGAACTGAAAACATCCTTTGCACGATCAGTGCTCCCGAGATCCATACCGCTTAAAACAGCAACCCAGCAATGGGGAAATGTCGGGGCGCTCATCGCAGGGCTCCTGAAATCGGATTACGATCTCATCGGACGCGCACTCGTCGATGTGGTTGCCGAACCAAAACGCGCGCCACTGATTCCAGGCTTTCTCGACGTCAAGCATGCAGCGATCGACAGCGGAGCCCTTGGATGCAGCATTGCCGGTTCAGGCCCCTCCGTCTTTGCCTTTTCCTCATCAAAAGAGACGGCAGAGCGCGTCGGCGAAGCCATGAAACAAGCCTTTCTTCTCCCTAAAACCAACCTCAGGTCAGATATGTGGGTATCACCGATCTGCAAGGAAGGCGCAAAAGTATTGTAAACAAGCACACTCTGGCCGGTTAACAACATGATCTATTTCAGCACCAATAAATCATCCACCCCCGTTTCGATAAAAAAAGCAACCCTTGAAGGTCTTGCTCCTGACGGCGGGCTCTATGTTCCCTCTGAAATACCGGGATTTTCTGCTCAGGAACTTGCACTGCTTGAAGATGCAAGCTTCTGCAATATCGCTTTTGCGATAGCAAAAAAGTTTATCGGCGGAGAAATCCCTCCCGATCTGCTCGGCGACATGATTGAAAACTGTTACCCCTTCGACACGCCGATTGTCGAGCTGGAACAAAACACCTTTATCGAAGAACTGTTCTGCGGCCCAACCCTGGCCTTCAAAGACTATGGCGCACGTTTTCTGGCCCGGCTCACCGGTTATTTTGCCGCTGAGGATGACCGTCTGATCACCGTACTTGTTGCAACATCCGGCGACACCGGCAGCGCTGTAGCCTACGGCTTTCAGGGAATTCCGAACACGCGGGTCGTACTCCTCTACCCTTCAGGAAAGGTCAGCCGGCTTCAGGAACAGCAGCTCACCACCGCAGGAAGCAATGTCCGGGCACTTGAGGTACAAGGAGATTTCGACGACTGCCAGCGACTGGTCAAACAGGCGTTTGTCGATCCCGCTCTCAAAGAGAGGCTCACCCTGACCTCTGCAAACTCCATCAACATATCCAGACTGATCCCCCAGTCATTTTATTATGCCTGGGCGACCATGCAGCTGAAAACCCGATACGGTCTTCTTCATCCGGTCTTCTCGGTGCCGAGCGGCAACTACGGAAACCTCACAGCCGGAGTGCTTGCGAAGCTCATGGGCTTCCCTGTCGGCCATTTCGTAGCCGCATCAAATGCAAACGACAGCGTCACCCGATACCTTGACGACGGCAGATATGAACCGCATCCGACCATCACAACCATCTCAACAGCAATGGATGTAGGCGATCCGAGCAACTTTGCACGCCTCAGATATCTGTATGGAAACGATTACCGGGCAATGGGAAGCGAAATAACAGGAGCAGCCATTTCGGACACCGCAACAAGAGAAACAATTCTGAAGCTCTATAATGAGTTCGGCTATACGGCCGATCCCCATACCGCCGTAGGATTTCGCGCCCTTGAAGAGTACCGGAAGAGAAGCGGCAACAGTTCAGCAGGAGTTGTGCTCTCCACGGCTCATCCGGCAAAGTTTCTCGAAGCCATACAGGAGACGCTCAATCAGCAAATCGACATTCCTGAGCGTCTGCAAGCCGTGCTCCAGAGAAAAAAGCAGGCCACTCTCATCAGCACCGACTACAACGAGCTGGCCGGGTTTCTGGAAAATCTCGACAAGCATTAACCAGTTGCACTGCCGCCATGAACCTCAGAACCCTGCTCTTTTTTCTCATCCTCGTACCGATAATGATTATCGGAATGAGCCTCTCGCTCCTGATCAATCTGTTTGACCGGACAGGCAACAGTTTTCACAGGATAGCCGCATGGTGGGGCCGATTCAGCGCAAAACTCTTCGGTATATCAATTGAGCTGATAGGCAGTGAGAACTACAGCACCGATCAGCACTATCTTGTCATCAGCAACCATGCAGGAATGGCAGACATTCCGCTGCTGCTCGGAACCATGAAACTCAATCTGCGATTTGTTGCCAAAGAAGAGCTGGGAAAAATACCGATATTCGGCTGGGCGCTCAAACAGGCCGGGTATATCATGATTCGCAGAGGTCAGAACAGGGATGCGCTCAAAAGCCTTCTCTCTGCGGCTGAAGCCCTTAAAAACGGACACTCCATCCATATTTTTCCCGAAGGCACGCGCTCGGAAACAGGAGAGCTGCTCCCCTTCAAACGAGGAGCATTTCTGGTAGCGCAGAAAGGCGAAACCCCGGTACTGCCGGTCACCATCATCGGCAGCCACCTCATCACGCCGAAAAAAAGCCTCAGGATCCATAAAGGAAAAATCAGGATAATTGTCGGCAAACCCATCATGCCCGCAGACTTCAAAAGTGTTGAAGAGCTCATGAACACCTCATTCAGCATCATCGACGGCAACCTGCATCGCTACCGCTTCAACTGAGTAACGGCAAAAAAAAATCGCACCCCTAAAACTGCCGATAGAGGTTCACCATCTCAATAGCGGTCATCGCGGCATCAAATCCCTTGTTACCAGCCTTGGTGCCGGCACGCTCGATAGCCTGTTCCAGATTTTCAGTCGTCAGCACCCCGAAAGCAACAGGAATCATGGTATCAAGCGCTACCTGAGCAAGACCCTTGGTTGCTTCAGCAGCAATAACATCAAAATGCGGCGTTGAACCCCTGATGATAACTCCCAGCGCAATAACGGCATCATGATGACCGCTTAAAGCGGCTTTCTTGACAACCATGGGAAGCTCAAAGGCGCCGGGACAACGATAAATCACCACCTCTGAATCCTCTGCTCCATGTCGGCGAAGGCAATCCAGAGCACCCTCCACCAGTTTCTGACCGATAAAATCATTAAAACGGGAAACAACCAGCGCAAACCGTGCACCCTTTGCGCTCAACGACCCCTCAATCTGTTTGATCTGCATATCCTTGTTCTTTTTGTTGGTTATTGCACCCGATTGCATACCCCATCATCCGCTCAACAAGATCAATAATAACGTGACCAAGCGTAATATGACACTCCTGAACCCTGTCGGCCGAACCGCTATGAGGAACCACAATGGATAAATCCGCAAGCCCTTTCAGCGCCCCTCCATCACCACCAAGCAGCGCAAGAGTCCTCATCCCGTGCTTTCGGGCATAATCGAGCGCGTACAGAACACTTTTACTGTTTCCGCTTGTTGAAAGACCAAGCACAACATCACCCTGCCTGCCATAAGCCTCAACAAGCCTTCTGAAAACCTCGTCATAACCCAGATCGTTCGCCCCGGCAGTCAGCGCAGAGCTGTCTGTAGTCAGGGCTATTGCCGGAAGCGCCGGACGCTGTACACTCGCCCTGTATCGAATCGTCAATTCAGTCGCCAGATGCTGCGCATCAGCCGCACTGCCGCCATTGCCGCAAATCAGCAACTTGCCGTCCGCTTCGAAAACATCGGAAATCAATCTCGCCATTGCAACAATGACTGCGCTGTTCCCCAGGGCAACCGTTTCCTTGAGCCGTGCACTATAGAGCATGGCATCAAGCGCAACCTCCTCATAGGCAGAACGATCATCCAGCCCGGCCGGACACCTGCATTTACTTCTCATTGCACGCAACAATCATA
>JAAXUM010000086.1 GCA_013336025.1 Chlorobiaceae bacterium | reverse complement strand
CGCGCAAATGACCGTCAACTGAAAAGGCCGTCACGGACAAAATCTCTGTGAAAGCCTTTCTGTTTTCCTGGCTCCGGGGAGTGCCGACCTCCATACGCGCCCTATCGCGTTCCCCTCACCCCCGAAGCATATCAACTTTGACCATACCGAACCCCTGCGAATTCTTCTCACCAAAACCACACTCGTAGCCGATCTCGATCAGCTCCCGAGGCGCCCTGATCCGGAACGGCGCAAGCGTCCCCTTTACCTTTGACTCGTCGCTTCGACCCTCTTTCAGGGTGATGAGTTTCTGCACCTTGCCATTTACTTTAGCCACATAATCCGGATCGAGTTCAAACATGACCTCAGCCTCGTTGCAGGCCATCGGCTTGCCTCGCAATACTTCATGCTTCCGGCAAAGGTTGGCAACCAGTACTCGTTTGAAATCGGGATCGTTCGGAAACAGATATTGCGGATGCTGATCCGGTGTGCTTTTTGTAGCGCATACCAGCGGTGAAAGCATCACAAAACGCATATCCTCCGCAAAAGCAGGCGGGTCGAGCTTTCTGACTGTCTCTAACCGGAAGAGCTCCTTGCCCACTGAAACAAACGGTTCATGCAGCAGCCCGAGTATCAGATGCTCGATGAACTCATCCTTCGGCGACGAAATCGTCAGATGGAGCTGCCGTTCTCCGCTACTCATTGTTCCGTTTTCGTGCATCACCCATTTTCGGCGATTCCCCGGATTGAGCGGCGAAAAGGTAAACAGCTTGAACGCCCGATTTTCCAACCGGTACCCCTGCTCATGCAACCGCTCCGCATACTCGCTCGAACTCCGGTCGATGACGTTGTAAATGAGGGAGGAAATCAGATATGAATGATTGATCGGCACCGTTACCGACGAATGGCGATGGGAGAGTTCAAGGGTTATACGCATGTCTATAAATATGAAATGTATATATCTGTCAAATTAACGTCGTCGATACTATCACGTATAACACCGGATTGTTTACGATACCTTTTCAAATATCATCAAACTTGCACTAAATTCTTGAAGATTATGGAATCATGCAAGATTCTCATTGTCAAGGGTGTGTTTGAGTCACTTCTCCCCTTGTGAATCCGTAAACCCAACCGCAGGCAACCTTATGAGCAGCTCCACTCAGGAATGGTATCTTAGGATCGAAGCGGTCAATCTCGATCATTCCGTTTACGACACCAATGATATAAGCACCATTCGAGGAGGAAGTTCGTTGCTCCTGAATGCAGTTTACAAGCTCACCGAATTCATCGGAAAACTTGAAAAAGTCAGTGTTGGAGCCAGCACCGGATTATACAAGATCAATGCGCAGGATTCAGAAATACAAGGTATTGAACAATCCATCAGGAAATTTCTTCAATCGGAACACTACGCTCATTTCGCCACGTTCGTCGTGGCAACCGCTGGAAAAGAACCGCAAGAAAGTCTGGCAAATCTCAATAAACGGCTGATAACCGAATGCGCATGGCAACAGTACCAAATGCCGTCATTCTCTTTTCCTGCACCCTGTGATACGTATGAAGATTGCGGTTTTGGAGGGGTTCGTCCTGGTATTTTTGGCATACCCGGTAAAGAGAAGAAAGCGTCACAATCCGTATATACAAGACGTGACGCGGGAAAGGATTTACGAAAAAAGCTATACGAGCAATCCTTCGACGGGATACCCCCTGATTTTCAGTTTACCGATGATCTTGAGGAGCTTGCGCAAGGCGGAGATATTGCTCTGATTCATTTCGATGGCAACCGCTTCGGCAACATCCGCGACCATTGCTTTTTTGAAGAGGATTTCCGGAAATTTGACTGTCAAGTGCAGGGTATTCACAAAAAAGCTATACGTCAGATTGTTGAACAAACCCCAAAAACAGGAAACAGGACTCGACTTGAAACATTGCTCTGGGGTGGTGATGAAATCGAGCTGGTCGTACCGGCTTCCGCAGCATGGAAAACGTTGAAACTCTTCTTTGATTCAGCAGAAGCCGCTTCTTTCCAGACAGCAGCCCGGAATTCCTTCAACCTAACATACTCCGCAGGCGTGGTATTCTGCCGCCATAATCTGCCGATTCTACAGATTCGCCGTTATGCCGATCAACTGTGCTCTATCGCGAAACAACAGCTCTCTGGCGAACCCGAAAAGTTCAGCAGCCACGACAACCGCTTCGCCTATCTCAACATGTCGTCGTTCGACCTCGTTGCGCGGGATGTCGATTCCTTTATTGACTCCTATCATCAACCCGCTCTTCTTGAAGATTTCACGTTCAACCTGGATCGTCTCGGCCCCATCCACAACGCCATGTTGACCATCACCCGGTCATTCCCGAGAAACAAGATTTATGAAATTGTGGAAAAGCTTCAGCACGGCTTACCTGTTGATGAAGAGGTGAACAGGGCGCTTGACATGGTGGACAGTTCTGCGCGTTCCGGCCTCGAAGAGGCAAGGCAGGTAATCCTCGACAACCGTGATGAGCGCTGGCTGCTTATCGGCGATTTGTGGAATCTTATCGGAACACAGGCATTATGAACACTCATCATGAACTCAAGGTCGAACTGACCGTTCGCGCTCCGTTCATTTCAGCAGGCGGCGCTGATGGAGTCCGGGGCCTCAACAAGCTTTTCATCCGGCGTTCCGATGGCCAGATTGCACTCAACGGCTCGCATATCAAAGGCAAGCTCAGGGAAGCGCTGAAGGAGTTGAGCAAATACCGGTTGATTTCGGAGAGTTTTGTAATGCTCGACCTTTTCGGCCCTGAGAAGAAGATGCTCGAAAAGAAGGAGCCTATCGATACTGCTTCCGATGAACAAAACCCTGAATCCGATTACGATTACCGGATGAAAGGGCGACTGCGCTTTTCCGATTTCGTCGTCATCAGTCCATCGATGCAGGCGGACTGCACGGCAAATCAGAAGCGTCTGACCAAAGTCAGGATCGACAGCAAAAGCGGCACGAGCAAGGAGCAGTGCCTCCAGATTGTCGAAAACATTTTCGATTCCGGCACACCTGTTACACTCTCAGGTACAATCAGCTTTTTTGCCGAACCGGACGTGGCGACTTCGACAGCCACAACGCTTGCGACCGGGCTGAAGTGGATTACGGCTCTCGGAGGCTCCAAAGGCAGCGGCTTTGGCAGGCTCGAACGTGTCAGCGCATCGCTCAGAACAAGCGAACCCGTGTCAGCTCCAGCAATTTCCGCAGAGCAACGGGAGCTCGATATCCATCTTGAGTTTTTCGACGATCTCCTTATTGGCGGCATCAAGAAGGCCAGCTATTTCGTTGAATCGGAAACCGTCATTCCGGGCGGAGCCATCAAAGGTTCGCTCGCCCGTTTTCTGAACCGGCTTTGCGGAGCCGAGCACGACTGGAACGCCATCGACATGCGCAACAGCGCCGTATCCACTCGATTTCCGCTGCTTGCGGAACACTTTTCCCGAATCCTTTGCACCCATGCGTTTCCGGTCGCCATCGACAGAACGCATCGTCCGGTCGCCATCCCTTTTTCAGCGGTAACCCTCAAAGGAGCCAAGGCTGTCTATGATGTCGCCTTGCTCGACGCAGCGTCGCTCGACAGTCATTCGCGTATTCCCTCATTCCAGATCAACTGGAAAAGTGGTGATGATACTCGCCATGAGTTCGGCTGGATGACGCCCGAAATCATCAACAAAACGCGAACGGCTATTCACGAGAAGTCCAAACGTGCCGAGGATGAATCGCTCTACACTTTCCAATACCTGACGCCGTTTCAGCCACGGGAGGCCAGGCATGGCGAATGCCGCAAAAAAATCAAATGGATCGCCTCGATCCGGTTGCCGGAACTCGACCCGGAAAAGCAGCAACGGCTTGCCGCTGAGTTTTTCGATGCGATCAATCAGGGGTGGCAATATCTCGGAAAACGGGATGCCCGGTTTAACTTTTCGGTCCATGAGCCTGAGCCAATGCCGTTTCACGAGCGCTTTGCAGAAGAAAAGCCGGAACTGTATGGCGGCCAGGCGATTGTCGTTCTTCAGACCGACGCGCTCATGTTCGACGGCCAAACACTTGCTAAAAACGAAGGTGCGTTTCCAAATCTCCATGCCACCTACACACAGTTTTGGGATGAAGTCACCGAAGGGGCTTGTAAAATGAACCGCTTCTTCGCGCGGCAGAAGTTTGCGGGAGGCTATCAGGCCAAAAACAGCTATCAGCTTCACGATCATTACTATCCGTATATCCTGACCGAAGCCGGAAGCGTCTTCGTGCTCGACATCAAAGACTCGTCAAAGGCTGACCATAAACTGAATCAATTCAGGCAGAGCGGCCTTCCATTGCAATCAGATATAACGGAACTGATTAAGAAACGGATTCCGGACGGCACCGAAGCGTGGCGAGCATGTCCGTTCGTCCCGGAAAACGGTTATGGAGAGATCAAAATCAATATGGCCTGGCACCGGATGCAAAAACTGCCTGTTCAACCCGAAACACCCCGATCATGAGCTACCTCCGCATACGGCTTGAAGGAACGTTGAAGGCGACCTCGCCGACCCACATCGGTACCGGCGAGACTCGCTCGGTAGATCGCACGAAAAAGAACGGTGAAGATTTTGCGCCGGAAAGCACGGACATCTCGATGATTGCGCGTGACTGCAAGAATTTGCCCTATCTGCCCGGCAGCGCGATACGGGGTGTGATCAGAAACTACCTGCTTCAGATATTAAGGAGCTTGCCCGGCAACATCGCGCGTGATGAGGATTACGAGAAGGTTCTCGCGGATGCAAAAGCCGGTGAAAAAAAGCAGGATGTAATATATCAAGAACAATATGAAAAAGCCAGCCTGCTTGAGAAGCTGTTCGGTACTCCACTGTGGGCCGGAAAAGTCGAGTTCTGGAATGCTTCGGCAACTGGCGAAATCGATGGCGGTTGTTTCAAGGATAAAGATTGGGATCAGGTGCGGCAGTGCTATCTGATCCGCTCGGTTGCTATCGATCCGGTCACCGGAGCCGCAGAAGCTCACAAGCTTTATACTTTTGAAGTTGCACCTGCCGAATTGAGCTATAAAGTGAACATCGTAGGCCAGAAACTTGAAGATGCGGAACTTGGTATGTTGCTCTTTGCCCTAAATGGCTTCAATTCGGGGATTTACCCGCTCACTATCGGTGCCATGTCGGGTCGGGGATTCGGCCAGATGACGTTCACGCTCGATAAGCTCTATGTTCTTGAAAACACGCAAGAAGCGTTAGAGGAATGGGTTAAGCAGGCCAACGAGCATGACCATGCTGGCTATCACGCCCTAAAGGAAATGAGTGATACAGAGAGGAACGAATTGATCGGCACATTCAAATTGGCTTTCTCTGAAGCGATCAAGAAGGAGGTGGTGTCATGAGCATTCCACTCCCGTTCCCGAAAGGCGTGACCAGTTTGCTCAAGTGCAGATGGACGCTTGAACTGAAAACCCCTCTGGTCATCCGCGCCTCGACGAATGGCTCGATTCATAATAAAAAAGGACATGGAGAGTTACAAAAGGGGCGTGCGAATCAGTACGATTTTCGCTGGGTAGAGCCAACCAATGTTCAGGGCCAACAGGATGAATGGTCAGCCATCAGGGATTTTAATTATGAGTTTGCCGTCGGAGAGGACAACAAACTGATTGCCCGTTACAGCATTCCCGGCAGCTCGATTCGTGGCGCATTGCGCCAGTGGACGATCAAGGCGCTTGTCAAAGATGATGAAATGAGCTTGTTCACTCTGCCGAAACTCGAAAAGGAGGATACTATCGGTAGAGCAATACGGATGGTTAACGCAAGGGTTGCGGTTGAAAACCCTGACAATTTCTGGCATGACGTTCTCTCTCTTTTTGGAATCGCTTACGACCTGAATCCGGGCGTTGACGAGCCGCTGATCTGGAGTGGCAGGCTTGAAATGGGGAGTGTGACGTTACCGGATGGTGAGGGTAAAATGTATGGTTTTCGGTACGAAGCCAGTGAAGTCAACGCTTGTGCGCCAAGAAATATCGATAAACATATCAAAACACGCTCGCCGCTCGATCGCGTCACGATGGCGGCTAAAGCCGGTGGGCTGCATTCGGGCATTGAGATGAGCGAAGGTCAGACGTTTACACTAGAATTCCGGATAGTCAATCCAAGACCAAATGACCTCAAAATCCTGAAACTTTGGAAACGTGACATCGATGCCGGGTTTATCCGTTTCGGAGGGCTGAGCAGTCATGGGCGAGGAAAAGTCAAAATCGTAAGCGACGCTTATTCGCTTTATGCGGCTTGCTATACGCCTCTGGGCAAGGTAATCCGAGACCTTGGCAAACAGGAGATCGCTCAGGATCTTGCAGGCATCTGGACTGGCGTTGATCTCGATTTAAACAGCCTCCTCGGACAGAATATCATGGATGCTCTTAACGTTGCCTATACACCATCATGAACCATAATCCCAACCCGTTCGATTTCGTCCCGTTCGATGAAAATGGGCCACAATTGAAAACTCTTGAAGAGTGGCTTAAACCGGGCAATCTGCGAACCGGTCGTATCAGCGTCGAAATGAAAGCCCTGACTCCGGTGCATATTGTCGGCGAGCAGCCGATGGATGGTAAGAACATTGAGGAGAGCAGATTTTACAAGCGGGGTGACAAGTATTTTATCCCCGGTTCATCGATACGCGGCGTACTGAGAGCCTTCATCGAAGCTGCCTGCAACGGCAGGGCATCGCAGTTGACGCCATTCTATCAAGAAGAAAAAAAGAAACATACGTATGGGTTTAAGGTGGTTAATAGCGATACACCAGATGATGCTAAAATATCACCATTTTTATCAGATATCTGCTCTATAGATCAAAAGTTCACCGTTCCAGCATCAGCAGAAAAAGGGATCGATCTTGCATCGTTTCTTTTTGGGTATATACTAGGAAAGTCTGATGATAAAGATCAATTTAATCCGGCTTGGAAAGGGCGTTTGATGATCGATGATGCTGAAGTTGCCGAATCGCA
>JAAXUM010000333.1 GCA_013336025.1 Chlorobiaceae bacterium | reverse complement strand
TGACCATCATGATGTTCAAGCCGATATCAAAGCCGGCTGCATATCTGCTGGTTCCCTACCTTCTGTGGGTAAGTTTTGCAAGCTATCTGAATTTCGTCATCTGGCAGCTCAACAGGTAGTGTAAACTTTTCGGGGACTTTTGTTGATCAGGCTTAAAGCCTGCTTTATCGGCAATCCGGAAGCCTCGGTCTGTCACTCTTCATGCTTTGTCTGTAACCGGGCATGTTTTGTTCATAATCCGAAAAGCTGACCGAGCCATACCAGACCGGATCAGTTGGTTCTGTCTGATGCACGGGCTGATTATCTTTTTCGTCTACTGAACCGGATTACTGAGTGATAATGTCTCATTGAACCGTTTTTTTTGCATAACGCTACAGAGGCTGACGATGGTGGTTGATCAGGATAAGTCCTGATACTGCCGGACAGTCTATGAAAATGCGCTGTTCAAGTTCAATACAATCAAAACTGTCGAGGAGTATTTTGGTTTACTGCACTGCATTTTCCTGAAAAACTGCTGTCTCCTCCGTCGATTATCAGCAATCCTGAACGACGGTCTATCCGGAGGTGTTTATTATCGAGGAAGTTTACTTTAACAGTTCCGGTAATTTCATTTGTGTTCACAACAAGATTACGGATTGTAAACCATCCATTGTCTCTGGTGTTCAGTGGAGGCACCATAGGATCGGGAAGCTTGATTCGACCTTGACCATCTGACAGTTCGACGACAACAATGCCGTCAAAGGGTTGCTTGCTTGATGTTTGAGCGGTAGTGCGGGAGTATTTCCTTGTTTTCGGATCGTATTGATTGATGTATGTGGTCTCACTTTTTGTGGCTGAGCCGGAACCCTGGCAAAGGAGGTTGAGGTTCAGATTATACTCTTCAGCCTGTAAGCTTGGGGATAACAGCATTCCCAGAGCGAGTGCCATGGTCGAGATACGTGATTTCAGGTTTTGCATTGCTATAGGCATGTTTATAAGTCGGGATGGATGGTTGAATCAACACTGACGGCGCCGTCAGCCGGCATCTTCAAGGTGAATTGGCTGTAAATGGGTTTATAAAACCGATTCGGCAGCTTCACAGGCATAACTGCCTGCGGCGTTTATCAGTTATCGCTCATTACAATGATTACTTTCGAGGAGCCTTCGTTTTATCTGCGATAAAGGTACTTCAATGCCTCCAATAAAGCAATGAGATTATCTGGCTGGCCAGAATACCGTTGTTTTAGTATTTATGGAATTGCGTAAAGTTTCTGAATATCAGAGAAAAAATATCAGTGATGAAACCAACTGAGAGCGTGTATTGTTATTGAAAAGCAGTTCGTGTAGTGATTATCTTTTATTTGTTGAAAAGGAATGTGATAATATGAAAACCGAAAACAAAGAGTTTTTAGCAGCTACACATAAGAAATTCGCAACGTTCAGAGAGCTTGTTGAACAGTTGGGTCCATCTGAGGCTTGGGAGAAAATGCTGATTGGTTTCCCTGAGCAACAAAAAAAACGTATGACGCCATTTCTTGCTGCGGCAACGCTCAGAGAGGGTTTTACCAGTTCAATACCTTTTTTCGAGAGTGTTGGCATGGAGATGGAGGTTGTGGACATTTCAAATGACGACGTTGATGCTGTACTTGAAATACAGAAGTATTGTCCCTACCTTGAGATTTGCAAGGAGTATGGTTTTGAGACTCCCTGCCATGTCATCTGCGAAATGGATGTTGAGGCAACGCACAGGGCTTTTTCGGAGATGAGAGCTGAAATTCTCAGCCGTCAGGCTTTTGACAGTTGTGTCTGTATCTTCAAATATGAGCGTGCGATGAAGTAATCGAGCCGTTTCTGGCAGATCAGAGTTTTCATGTTTTTTCCAATGATAGAGGTTAGTGTCTCTGAACTGTTTTTTCGAATTGATGGTGAGGGATGATGTGTTTTATCTGTTTTGCATCGTTTTTATCTCTCTGTTATTACCATCCGGCCCTGCCAGGGGAGTTCTCTCAAGTATCCTGCCGGAATCAACCGATTACCGGATTTCAGGAGTGACGTCATGCGGTGCGGAACAAATCATATTCTGTTTTCTCTGATTGTTCAGACGTCGATAGTGTGACGTGTTTTTATGAAGCGCTCTCATTTGTCTTGTTGTTGCCGTAATCAAACGGGTTGCGATATTTTTACAGCGTTCTGCCGGAAAAAAGAGACATGGTTCAGGGTTGTGAGCTGTAGCAAACGATAGCTGATTCAGGATGCTTATGCAACAGGGAATAACGACTTTTGAAAACAGGTATGGCATAGAAACGCCACTTCACTATTATGATATTTCAAGATGCCTGCATGAGCTGTTCCAAAAACAGGCATCTCTCTATGCTGATAATCCTGCTGTTATTGATGGTACAGGTGAGCTGACATACAGGACACTGGATGAAGAGGCTGATGATATTGCGCATGCAATAGTGCAGAGAGGAATCAATCGCGGTTCGTTTATCGGGCTGTGCACAACCCGTTCCTCACAGGTGATTTCCGGTATGCTCGGAATTATGAAGGCTGGATGCGCTTATGTTCAACTTGACTCTGATTATCCGTCCGATCGCCTCGGATATATCATCGGTGATGCCGGTATTTCGTT
>JAAXUM010000085.1 GCA_013336025.1 Chlorobiaceae bacterium | reverse complement strand
GCCTTCTGGCATCCGGTAACCGGGGTACTCTTCAAATAACGCCGTTGTTCGGGGAAGTGCATACCAAAAAACCTCGCAGGGAGCCCAAAAGCGCCTGCCGGGCTGCCCTGTTATTTTGTTGTATAATATAAATTATGTAAAGCTATATAATCGAATCTGTATTATCAGCTTTACATAATAAGTGTTATGCAACAACATTGAATTCAGCAAAAATCAAAAGAGAGATCCACGCATCTTTACTGGCATAACGCATCAAGAATATTCTCAAGGTGCTTTTCGGCAAGGATTGCTATTTTCCGTTCTTCACCATATGAATTAATGCGTTTTTGAGCCCAGACGCTGTAACGTTTTTGGACATGCTCTCTTGTTGGTGACGGGCTGTTCAGGCGCTCCTCAAGGCTTAACCCTTTGGCGCCAAACAGCCGTCTGAGTTCATTGATCTCTTCATCGGAAAACGAGCTGCGTGAGAGTGCGTCAATCAGTTCAAGAGCCTGAATGTCCTCCTTGTACGACTCGAACTCCTTCTCCAGCTCCCGGCTCAATGCAGATAGCTCTTTTCGGGTCTGCTTAACCCGCAGAGCATCATTTGAAACCGCATCGAATGTTTTGGTGACGTAGGCAATAGCCGGAGAAAGTACACTATCATGCCTACCCCGCTCTTCAAGAAGTTTCAGAATATTCTTGCCTTCCTCAAGATCATCCTCACGTTTCTGCTCATAACTGCGCAGTTGCTCCTGGGCAATCTGACAGGGTTCCCAGACCTGGGTCAACAGCTTGCCGTTTTTGATCAGGCTTGCCCGTGCAAAGAACTGTTTTTCAAGCAACGTCTCCAACTGTTCCATGCCGCCAAGCTCCCGAACCTGCCGTTGCAGCTCATCCACCCGCGTAATCGATCTGACACAGGCAAAGCGACACAAAAACCTTGTGAGAGCAAGAGTCGTACTTTTTGCGTTATCCTCCACCATCCCTCCAACGGCCATCAACCGGGATTTTATGCTCTCAAGAACCGCCTTCCGGCTTTCCACTGAAATGCCGGAGTTGCTCTTCACTTCAAACGCCGAAGAACGAGTCAGTTTTTTAACCTCATCCCGCGAAAGCTTCCCGAACCGGGTAAAAAACTCCCAATGTTCATCCTGCAACCAATCAAGACATCGACTGAGAAGAGCGCTTACAGCCATCACCGTCGATACCTTGCCCTTGAGCTGTTCCTGAATCCGGTTGATTTTGCCTTCAAGAAATTGCAGGGGATCAACCTCCATATCATCCCAGGCCATCTCCCACATATGGACAACCGCGACGCTGTTGTATGGGTTTGAGCCCGACAGACGGGTGTTTTCGCCAAACAGATCGAGCATATCGGCATCGTTCTCTCTTGCAACACTGTTAAGCACATAGACCACCGCGTCTGCGGACTCACCTTCTTTTCGGGTTGCCTTTTCATGCTTCCGGCCGCGATCGTCAGAGATTTTACGCGAAATAACAGAGCGAGCATTCTGTTCATGCTCGTCAATGGTACTTCTCGACCCCGGGGTATCAATAATGTTCACCGTTTTAAGAAACCTCGTGGCAGCAAAAAATTCAAGTCGTTTGGTACGATCCAGCGTGCTGCCATGCCCTGTCAAACGGGAAACCACCTTCTGCAATGCATTCTGATCATCCGCTCCCTTTCCGAGCCATTTTTCCACCTCTGAAAGCGGAAAATAGTCCTCACTCTCATCAATCCATCGCACCCGAAACTGCTCATGCAATTCAGGTTTGTCGGAATAACTGAAATGGTTGATGGTTGCCGTACACTCATTGACTGCCGTAGGGGCTATATCCTTGCCGATCAGCGCGTTGATCAGCGTCGATTTTCCTGAACGCATCTGCCCGACAACTGCCACAGAAAAGCGCTTCCGGACAAGCTCGGCAAAATCAAGCCGACTGATATCATCCTGCTCCCTGAGTTTGACAGCCTTCTCATGGGTCAGAATCTGCTGAACTCTCAAGAGGGAGTTAAAAAACGAATCTTCGTGTTTCTGCAGTGAATTGATCATGGATATGCGTTACTCAAATTCAAAAATTTCCGGCCGCCTCAAGGCGGCACGGTGTCGTTCACTGACGGAAAACAGTTGTGCACGGCGCTCGTCCCTCGCTGCCGTTCCCAACTGTTTTGTCAGCTCTCTCTTGCTAAAAGTAAAGGTCGGAATGAGCTGTCAACTGACTACGGGACGAAAACCAGGCGGAAGCCAACGTTGAGGTTGCGGTAGTCGGGAGGATCGTCGTTGGCGCGATACGCCGACCGGCAGTTCCTCGCGTCGGTGCGCCAGCTCCCCCCACGAAGCACACGGTGCGAACCGCTTATCGGCCCAGTCGGGTTCTCAACACGACCACTTTCATAATCGCCATACCAGTCGCTGCACCACTCCCATACATTTCCGTGCATATTATACAACCCCCACGCATTTGGTGCGTAACGGTCAACCGGAACCGTCTTCTTCAGGTACTGACCCTTTGGGTTGTTGTGGTAGGGATAATTATTGCCGTCATAGTTCGCCTGTTCCGTTGTCAGATTGCCGCCTGTATTGAACGGTGTTGTTGTCCCTGCACGGCAGGCATACTCCCACTCCGCCTCCGTCGGCAACCGGTACGTTTTGCCCGTTTTACGGTTCAATGCCTGTATGAACGCCTGGCAATCATACCAGCTTACATTTTCTACAGGCAGGTTTTTACCCTTGAAGTATGAGGGATTACTACTCATTACGGATTCCCACTCTGCCTGTGTAACTTCGTATTTGCTCATGTAAAAATCACTCACCTTCACCTGGTGCTGTGCCTCATTGCTTTGTCGCTCCGGCTCATACGTCGGGCTGCCCATCGTAAACTCGCCGCCCCGGATCAGCACAAAGTTCTCCGTCACGTCAACCGCCGATGAATGCGGCATTCCTGTCACCATAAAAAAAGCCGCAACCAGTACCACAACGATACCGGCTAAACCAGGAAAAAGGTATCGGGCATTGTTCGGCTTTTCTGTTGAAGGAGTTGTTGACATAACGGCTTCCGTCTCAATCGGCTGCGTCGCTTCCTGTTTTTGGCATTGCCAAAGTACAGCTCCCCTCACTGTAGCAAAATCCGCCTGAGCTATCACGGCAAACTGCACTTCCATGCCACAGGCTTTTGCGATCTCCTTTACCCGTTTCTTTACCTGTTCCTCCAACCCTGAGAGCTGTCGCGTACCTCCTGCAAGCATACACCAGAACTGTTTGCTGCCAGCATTCCGCTGGTATTCAACCACCTTTTTGAGATACTCTTCTATTCGCCCCAAGGCCTGATTGACCACTCTCCGCCTGACCACATCAGCAAAGAGTTGCTGCTCAAAGACGAAGCTCTCAGTCCCAAGACGCACTTCAAGCGTTTGGCACTCATCACCTGACAGCATCGCTTTACTGTTCTGAGACTCTTTCATCTGGCAAATCTGCTCCATTACCAGCGCCCGATGCTTCTGAACATAGTCCCTTTGCGATTCACCGAGCCGGTTCATCATCTCATCGAACAACCCTTCATCGACGTCTATTCCGGCGGCTTTCATACTATCGGAACGCAACTCCGGTATCATCACGGGACGATGGTTCTCATCAACACGCAAACAGGTCCAGTCAACCGTTCCGCCGCCAAAGTCGAGAACCACAAGCAGCTCGCCCTGATCAGGCTTGTTATCGTTAACCCAGGCCCAGCCTGCAGCTTCAGGTTCACGGATAAAAACAATTTCTCCCTCGAAACCGGCATCTCTGAGCGCTTTGCTGTAAATTTCTTCATAATCGAGCTTTGCAGGATAGGTTAAAACAACTTTCTCCGGCGAATTGCCGTTGAACCCCCTGACTTCTCGAACGCTGTGTTCAATGAGCTGCCGGAACAACAGGCTCATCAACGCCGAGGTCTCTACCTGTTTACCCTCAGGCAAATAGTGATAAGCCTTGTCAAGCTTCAGTTTGAGGCCGCTCAGCACACCTGAAGGGTCATGGTGCAGTTCGCGTTCTGCGGCCTCGCCAAACTTGATTTTACCATCCCTGCTGACATGAAAAAGGGAGGGGATATAGAGCCGCCCTCCGTTCCCAAGCGGAAGCATCACAGATTCTCCCTTCGCCTCATCCCAATAAGCCGCCTTGATCCGCGATGTCCCGAAATCTATGGCCAGTATGCCCATGGAGTTTTTTCTTCAATATTGATGATGATCTCTCTTCACATTCTCCAAAATTCCGGCCGCCAAAAGGCGGGACGGTGTCGTTCACTGACGGAAAACAGTTGCGCACGGCGCTCGTCCCTCGCTGCCGTTCCTTATTTTGTTTTGTCAGCTCTCTCTCACTCAAAAGCAAAGCCGGAATGAGCTGCCAACTGACTACGGGACGAACACCAGGCGGAAGCCAACGCAATCGTAGCGGTAGTCAGGGGTACCAACAAGGCGGAAGCTAACATTGTTGCAGTTAGCGTCGTAACCGCGATAAGCCGACCGGCAATCCCCGGCATTGCTGCGCCAGCTACCACCACGAAGCACACGGTACGAACCGCTAGCTGAGAGGAGGTTGATAGAAATTCCTCCAAAAGCCACCCCTGCACGGTTTTTAACAACACGCCCCATTTTGATATCCAGATACCAGTCGCTGCACCACTCCCAGACATTCCCGTGCATGTTGTACAAACCCCAGTCATTCGGAGCATAACTGTCAACCGCAACCGTTTTTTCCCGATACTGACCTTTCCGATTGTTGTTATAAGGATAGTTTCCGTTATAATTCGCCTGTTCCGTTGTAAGATTGCCACCAGTGTTGAACGGCGTTGTTGTCCCTGCACGGCAGGCATACTCCCATTCCGCCTCCGTCGGCAGACGATATGTTTTGCTCATTTTGCGGTTCAACGCCTCTATGAATGCCTCGCAATCATCCCAGCTTACATTCTCCACCGGAAGGTTTTCACCCTTGAAGCGTGAGGGATTTATGCCTGTAATAGACTTGCACTCTGCTTGTGTTACCGCATATTTACTTAAGTAAAAATCACTCACCTTCACCTGATGCTGCGTCTCATCGCTTAGTCCCTCCGCTTCACTTTCCGGACTGCCCATCGTAAATTCCCCGCCCCGGATCAGCACAAAGTTCTCCGGCACATCAACCGACGATGAACGCCGCTCTGGCTGCGATTTTATCGCTACATTTATTTGTCTTGTCGGCACCCCACGCAGAACAGCTCCCCTGACCGTGGCGAAGTCGGCCTGTGCTATTGATGCAACATGCATTGCAACGCCACTCTCTTTCCCGATCTCCATGATTCGTTCTTTTACCCGCTCTTCCAACCCGGCGAGTAACCTTGTCCCGCCTGCCATGACCCACCAGAGATCCTTGTTGCGCTCTCTTGCTGTTCCTGCCACCTTTTTCATATATCCGCCTATCCCTTCGACCGCTTGGTCAACTGCAGTTCGACAGACAATCGATGCAAACACTTCTCGCGGAAAGATAAACGGATCCGATCCCAACTGTACTTCAAGAAACCCTTCGTCTCCTGACAGGTTTGCTCTCCCATTCTGCGATTCTTTCATCTGACGGATCTGTTCCAGCACCTGTGCTCTACGCTGCTGTACCTCTTTTCTCTGCTCTTCTCCAATACGCAGCATCATCGCATCAAGCAGTCCTGCATCCACATGGGCTCCTGCTGCTGTAACGCTTCCCGACGGCAGCTCTGCTATCATGCCAGGACGACCTTTTTCATCAATGCAGAGACACGCCCAGTCAACCGTTCCGCCACCAAAGTCAAGCACCACAAGCATATCGCCAACTTGCGGCTTCTTTTCTTCTATCCAGGCAAGTCCTGCCGCTTCGGGTTCACGGATAACAATCTTCTCTCCCTTATACCCGATCGATTTGAGGGCATCCGTGTATATGTCGGTGTAATCCCAGCGGGACGGCATGGTCAGGACAACAGTCTCCGGTGCTTGTCCGCCAAACGCGGGGATCTGACTGCTTGCATAGTCGATGATCCTTCCCAATAACAAACTTATCAAGTCAGAGGTGTTTACCTTCTGGGATTCACGAAGATATTGAATGGCTTTGTCCTGATTCAGTTTCAAGTTCTCAATCACTCCTTGCGGGTCATGATGCAGCATCACTTCCGCCTCATCGCCAAAGCGAATCTTGCCATCCTTGCTGACATGAAAAAGGGACGGCACGTAGAGCCGACCCCCTTTGCCAAGCGGCAATACAACCGCCTCGCCCTTCACTTCATCCCAATACGCCGCCTTGATCCGCGATGTTCCGAAATCTATTGCCAGTACGCTCATGGAGTTTTCTTCAATGTTGATTAATGAGAAGTGGTACGAACCACTCTGAAACCGATATCATAGAACGTGAAATCCGGTTCATATACCTGACGATTGGTGCAAACCGTAGACCAGGCTCCACTGCCCCAATCACTACCACGACATGCACGATCTGCTTTATTTATATCGTATCGGTGTTCCATCCACTGCATCACATTGCCTGCCATATCGAATAATCCTTCCGGTGTTGCTCCTTTCGGGTAACTGCCCACCGGTGTTGTTTTACCTACATTGCCAATCGTGTTGGCCATTTGGCTGTTCGGCTCTCCTTCCGATTCCGGCCAGGGATAGAGCCTCACTTTTTTTGCTGGTGGCGGTTCCCCCTGCCTTCCGCCAGCAGCCCACTCCCACTCCATTTCGGTCGGCAAACGATAGAGTTCGGAATTTTTCCCCTTGCTTTCAACAAGCGAAAGCCAGAGGCAATAGGCGCGTGCAGCATACCAGCTCACACCAACCACCGGCTGATCGTCACCATAAAAACTGTCATCACCATCATATTCTGAACGTAACAGATCAGCAAGATTCTGCTCTCCAGTTAGGTACTCACCGAGACCAGAGCCCCATGCCATACCCTTTGCCTCACGGTTCAAGGCATTCCTGAACTTTTTGAGTGACACTCGTTCTTCATATTCAGGTGAGGACG
>JAAXUM010000332.1 GCA_013336025.1 Chlorobiaceae bacterium | reverse complement strand
CATGAATTGGCAAAAAAACAGCAGAAAAGTTTTGGCGGCATGGTCTCTTTCGAGCTTGAGGGCGGTATTGAGGATGTCAATCGGGTTCTGAGAGGAACCAGGCTTTTTGCTCTTGCCGAAAGCCTTGGCGGTGTTGAATCGCTCATCGAACATCCGGCAACCATGAGCCATGCCTCAATGGAGAGTGATCAGCGAGCTTCTGCCGGAATTACCGATACGGTTATCAGGCTCTCCGTTGGAATAGAGGATGGCGAGGATTTGATTGCCGATTTGCGCCAGGCGCTTTGCTGAAAAAGGCCGGGTTCGGTACATTACGGGCATCAACACTCTTGATGAAGCGCGTTGGTGCCCTTTTGTCGGTACCCGAGCTCCGGTTTTACTCCAGCAATCAAGTTCTCTTATGCATTCGAAATATCAGTCAGGCAGCAAAACAGCGGATGGCATTCCCTATACCGTGCAGCTCAGCGCCCGGGCAAAGTATCCCCGTCTGAAAATGCTGCCCCACGAAGGGCTTGTCGTGGTGATTCCTGCCGGTTACGACAGAAAACGGCTTCCCGCTCTCCTTCTGCAGTACAGGGAGTGGATCAGGAAGGCCAGTCAAAAAATCGAGGGTCATCGACTTCAGCCGGAACAGGCCGGAGCGTCAGTTCTGCCTGTTGAGGCGGTGTTTCACTATCACGGTGAACGGTGGGAGATTGCCTATCGAGAGCGAGGCGTAGGAGTGGCTGAAGCTTTTGAACGTTCAGGAAACGTTGTTGAGGTGTGCGGTGATATCGCCAATACCTCCCTGTGCCGGGCTGTGCTCAGGCTCTGGGTGAAGAATAAGGCGCACAGGGAGCTCATGCCGAAACTGCGGGGCCTTGCCGATCTGCACGGCTTGAGCTATACAAAAGCAGGAGTTCGTCTTCAGCGATCGCGATGGGGGAGTTGCACCAGTGCAGGAACCATAACCCTGAATACCAAGCTGCTTTTTCTTCCGCCCCATCTGGTTCATTCGGTGATGGTGCATGAACTGTGCCATACCCTTCACATGAACCACTCCCTGTTGTTCTGGAAGCAGGTTGAAACCATTGATGCGGCATATCGCAAGCATGACAGTGAGATGAAGAGTGCCTGGAAGTATGTTCCTGCCTGGGCTGCCCGATCAGATGCTTGATGGCGTGCCACATTGGAGCAATACCTGCAATCTGACTGTTACAGCCCTCCGTAACGCTTTTTTGTCATCTCTCTGAGCCCTGAAAAAAACAGGGAGAGCAGCAGAAGAAACGACCCCCACAGGAGAGAGATCCCGCCTCCTGTCATTGCTGCGGCAGGATTGTACATCGAGCTCATTGCTACGGTTGCGGCAATCCAGATGATCGCGGACGGCAGGAGCAGAAGAGGCCGGAATTGTTTCAACATGGCAGGAACCGATGCAGCGGCGCAGGCCGAAAGCAGCAGTATCCACCAGTAAAGCGAGAGATAAAATTCAGCAGGCATTGTTCCGCGATTTGATTGATTCGTTATCCCGATCTGTTGGAATTTACGGTAATATACAGAGGTGCCTTTATTGTTGGATATGAAAAAGGTAAGAGGAAAAGATGAAATGGTTACATTGCTTTCAGGATGTTTTATCGTTTTTATTGCTGCTCAACCGTTTGATGGTTGGGAGAAACCGGCTTTATAGAGGAGAGTTGCCGTTATGAATATCGGAATTCCAAAAGAGATCAAAAACAGGGAGAGCAGAGTCTCTTGCACACCATCCGGAGTTCGCCATCTGGTCAATGCCGGCCATCATGTTGCTGTTGAAAAGGGCGCAGGTGAAGGGAGCGGCTTCAGCGACGACAAGTACCGGCGAGCGGGAGCAATGGTCGAACCATCTGCGGAAAAAGTATGGCAGAACGAACTTGTTGTGAAGGTCAAGGAGCCACTCAGCGAGGAGTTCGGTTATTTAAGGGACGATCTCATTCTTTTTACCTTTCTGCATCTTGCCAGTAATGCCGGGTTGACTGAACAGCTTCTTGCTGCCGGAACAACCTCTCTTGCCTATGAAACCGTTCAGGAGGGCGGCCGTCTGCCTCTGCTTGCTCCGATGAGCGAGATTGCCGGAAAGATGAGTGTTCTCATGGGAGCTTATTATCTGGGCTTTCAGCATGGCGGCGAGGGCAAACTGCTGGGCGGCGTTCCCGGTGTTTTACCTGGAAAGGTGGTCGTTCTTGGCGGAGGATCTGCCGGTATGCATGCCGCAAAGGTTGCCGCAGGTCTCGGAGCCGATGTGACGGTGCTTGAGCTTGACCAGGAGCGTTTACGAGAGCTTGAATCAGTTCTCCCGTCGCAGGTGCACACCCTCTACTCAACCGAACAGCATATTGATGAACAGCTTGAGGTAGCCGATGTGCTTATCGGCGCAGTGCTTGTTCCCGGGGCAACCGCCCCGAAACTGGTCAGTCGAAGAATGCTGCAGCGAATAAAACCCGGTGCCGTGCTGGTGGATATCGCCATTGATCAGGGGGGATGTTTCGCCTCTTCCCGGCCCACAACCCATGAAGATCCGGTTTATCTTGAAGAGAGTGTTGTTCACTACTATGCCGCCGGCATATTGGCAACACAGTAGTGAACAACACTCTCTTCAAG
>JAAXUM010000084.1 GCA_013336025.1 Chlorobiaceae bacterium | reverse complement strand
CTGGATTTTCCCCAAGGCCGATCATCTCGCAATCGGAACCGGAACAGAGGAGCACCGGCACAGCCTCAAAGACCTTCAGAAAAGATTTGTCGAAAAAATCGGAATTACTGAAGCACCCTATCTTGATGAAGCCGCCAAAATACCGATGAAGCCCCGCAAATCTTTTACCGGAGAAGGAGCTATTCTTGTCGGTGATGCCGCCGGACTGGTGACGCCTGCAAACGGAGAGGGAATTTTCTTTGCCATGCGCTCAGGAAAACTCGGAGCACAAGCCATGATTCAGCACCTTAAAAATGCTGAACCACTCGGAAACTATGAAGCCGGCTTCCGCAAGCTCTACGCCCCGATCTTTTTCGGACTTGAAGCCCTGCAGTTCGTCTATTACCGTAATGACAGACTCCGGGAGAGCTTTGTGGCTATATGTGCAGACGATGATGTCCAGCAGATCACCTTTGATTCATACCTCTATAAAAAAATGGTTCCCGCTCCATGGAGTACGCAGATGAAAATTTTTTCAAAAAACATCTATCATCTCGTCAAGGGAAGCTGAAAACGTTTCTATTCTCAAACAACTACCATACGTGACGGAATACCCGACATTCATAGGCAGCATCGGCCTGCTCTCCCTGCCGAACTGGATCATTCACCTCTCTTCGACTCTCGAATGGGGGATAGCTGCCCTTATGATGTTTCGCTACGGTATCATTACCGGAAGAAAGGATATCAGAATTTTCGGTCTCTCAATGCTTCCTCACTGGATCGGCAGCTTTTTTGTCATAGGCTATCACCTTACCGGTGATTCCATTCCGCTGCTTCTCGATCTTTCGGAAACCGTCAATCTCTTTGGCAGCGCATCACTTCTCTTTGCGGTATTGACGTTACTGAAAAATACCTCAAAACAGAAAACGACCGCTTATGCCGCCTGCTTTGCAACAATCGTGATTGCAGGAAAACCGCAGTCTTATCTTGGAGAAGACATCTTTGACGCTATTCTTCAGGTTTCAAGTATTGTCTATATGACCTTTCTTGTGCTCCTCATCGTTGTGAGAAAACGTGACCCCCAGGTTTTTTCATCCCTCACCGTGGCAGGATTCTGGTTCGTGCTGGTCTTTATTTCGTTTACGGTATTCTCCATGTACCTTGCAACAGAGGTCCGCGGCAATCTCTCCCTGTCACATGACGACCTGCTGCACGGCCTGGCAGAAAGCCTGCTGACTCTCAGCAACCTCATGATTGTTGTCGGTATTCACCGGCAGACTGTATGGTATGAAGGATTATTGAAAAAAGCGGGATCAGTGTGAGATAATTCCTGAATACTTCTTTTTATCGGAAAGCAGTTCCAATGCCTTCTGCACAACCGGATCGTCATGAAGACCAGCGCTTTTAGCAAGCGATTCATTGTAGTGGCGAAGAATTTCAAGTTCAAGCAGACGGGCAACATGCTCCCTGTTTCTGCTGATTTCCATTTGTTTTCTCCGGGCAATCTCCTCTTTCATTCCAGTAAGCGCAGGCGCCTCACTCCCCTCAGCAGGGGTTTCCTTGACAAGCGTGCTCCTCAGCTTCTCAAACTCCTGCTCAGGCTTTGTGGTATAGATAAAATTCTGATCTTCAAGAAACTTGCCGAACGCACTCATCAGCGCTGTCCGTTCAAGGGGAAGCATGGGCGGAAGAGCGTGTTCGCTGTGATACAAGATGGCAAAACGAAAAAACAGACCCTCTTTCAGAAGCGCTTTTTCGTATTCAGAAAGCATTGCTGCCGGCACGGTTATATCAGGCATTATTCCCCCGCCTCCATAAACCGATCTTCTGTTAGCCGTATAGTATACTTTTGGACTCTTCGCCGGTTCGCTGAGCTGACCCTCCCGCTCTTTTGGCTCATCAGTTTTCGGATGCAGATCCTTCTGTATCAAACGACCGCTTGGGGTGTAATATTTAGCTGTCGTCAATTTGACGCTGTAATTGTATGGCAACTGCACAATTGATTGCACAAGCCCCTTTCCGAAAGATCGTTCCCCGATAATAATTCCCCGGTCGAGATCCTGAATGGCACCTGAGACAATTTCCGAAGCAGAGGCACTCCCGCTGTCAAGAAGAACCACAAGAGGAATTGTTGCTGAAAACGGCTCCAGCTGAGTCGTATAAACCTGACGGCTATCAGGCTGCTTCCCGCGTATCGATAAAACCTCACTCCCTTTTTCGACAAAAAGCCCGGTCACCTCTATAGCTGAGGTCAAGAGACCGCCGGGATTACCTCGAAGATCAAGCACAACCCCCTTGAGAGGAGGCGTTCCTGGTGCTGACTCCTTCATCAGCTTTTGCAGAGCCGCACTGAGCTCTTCGGCAGACTTGGCGCTGAAGCTGTCCATAATAATGTAGGCTGCACCATCAATGATACCGGCAAAACTGACCGTACTGAGATGAACCGCCTGCCTGACAAGTTTAACCGTCTCAGCAGACCGGGGGAGGCTCCCCCTCTCGATTTTAATGGTCAGCGATCCCCCCGCAGGACCCTTTATCATCTCCTTGAGATTATCAATATTGTTTTTCGTCAGGGCAACGCCATTGATTGCTATAATTCGGGCACCTGTTCTTATCCCTGCCTTCCATGCGGGATACCCGTCAACAACAGAAGTCACATAAGCGGCACCGCCAAACTTTGCAAGACTTAACCCGATACCGGCATACTGGCCACTGGTAATCTCTTCAAGTTCTTCGGATTGTCCGGCATCCAGAAAAACCGTATAGGGATCAAGAGATTCAAGCACCCCGTCAATGCCGATATAGATCAGTTTACTGACATCAACCGTATCGACATATTTTTGAGAAAGTTCCCGAACCACGTTACCGAAAAGCTCAATACTTTTGCCTGTTTCGGCAAACTCTTTATCAGGTTCCGAACCATACAGCGACGAAGCCGAAAAAAAAGTGACCAAAGCAATGGCTCCTGCCGAGACAACTGCCCTGCAGATGGCATGGCGCATGGGTCTGCTGTTTGTCATAAGCGGGCACTCCGGCTGCGACCGTTGGATCCATCGGCCATTGTTTATCTCAGGGCTTGTTCAAGGGCAGTTGCACTGTCAGTTTTTTCATCCCGATACTTGATAATAACCGGAGTATACAGCGAAAGACCGTGTTCAATGGCAAAGTCGCCTTTCATCCGGCGGGAACCCGCTACAACGACAGCTCCGGCAGGAATCACCAGAGGATGTTCAGAGGTTTTCCGATAAACGGTTTCCAAAGCAAGATCATACACCGGAGTTGATCCATTCAGGATAACGCCGGTACCGATAACCGCCCGTTCTTTGACGATGGTGCCTTCATATATTCCGCAATTGCCGCCGACCATGACATCATCTTCGACAATCACCGGAACGGCTCCTACAGGCTCAAGCACGCCGCCGATCTGAACCCCGGCAGACAAATGGACATTTTTACCTACCTGGGCGCAGCTCCCGACAAGAGCATGGGAATCGATCATCGTTCCCTCATCAACATAAGCGCCTACATTGACATAGGCCGGCGGCATCATAACCACGGAAGGAGCCAGATACGAACCATCTCTGACCGCAGATCCTCCAGGCACAATACGAACGCGGTCTTCAAGCGTCATCTGCCTGAGCGGATAGGTATCCTTATCAATAAAGGCAAAGCTGCTGCCGGTTTCAGGAAGTACAAGATGGCTTTCGACAAGTCGGCCCAGACGCATTCCAAGAAGAATACCCTCTTTGACCCAGGAATTGACCATCCACTGGCCATCTGTTTTTTCTGCTGCCCTTATTTTTCCGGCATTAAGGAGCTTTTTGAAATCATCGAATACCCTGCGGGCATCAGAATATCCTGCAAGCTGAACGGCATTAAGGGGTGTCAAAACTGCTATTTCCTCTTTCAATGAAGAATGGCTTGTCATAACTGCATGTTTCTGTTTAGAGATCGCCGTATTCTGCGGTGATATCCTTATTGTTTTTTCTACTGTAGAATCTGAAATCATCGCTTCTCAGACTTTCATCCGGTTTTACCCGGACAAACAGCAAATGCTGGAGAAACCATTTCAGTTCGGTATTCATTTCGCTCTGCTGCAAAGGTTCGGCGACAGTCGGGCTGACATAGAGATCAAGCTGCTGCAGCTTCGTGGTATTCTGAAGCGCATATTTCCTCAGCCAGCGCTCAATCTGATTGATCGTGGTGAATCTGGCCTGCACGACACCTGTCCCACCGCAGGCAGGGCACTGATCTCCCATCCGCTGCATAAGGCTGGGGCGTATTCTTTCCCGGGTAATCTGCATGATTCCGAAATCAGACATGGGAAGAATGTTTGATTTTGCACGATCATTGCGCAATTCGGTTCGCATGGAATCATAAACCTTCTTGGCATTTTTCTGATCGAGCATATCGATAAAATCAACAACGATGATTCCTCCGATATCCCTGAGCCGCAACTGCCGGACAATCTCCCGAGCTGCCTCCAGATTCGTTTTCAGGGAGTTTTCCTCCTGTTCCCGCTTTGCCGCATATCGTCCGCTATTCACATCGATAACAACCATCGCTTCGGTATGCTCAATGATAATATACCCGCCAGACTTCAGCCACACCTTTCTTGAGAAGATAGACTCAACATCCTTGGCAATGCTGTAACCCTCAAAAAGGGGAAGCTTGCCCTGATAGAGCGTAACATTTTTTTCCATTTCAGGAGCTGCCCACTGGATATAGTTCAGTGTCTCCTTATAAATTACCGGCGAATTTGCGACAATTTCAGTCACGTCAGCATTGAGAGAATCACGCAAAACACTTGAAATGATCGTATCTTCCTTGAAAATCAACTGCGGCGGAACCGCGTCCTGGAGTTTTTCCTCAATCTGTGTCCATTTAGCCAGCAGCTTTTCAAGATCCTGTTTCAGAAGCGACTCCTCCTGCATTTCTGCCACTGTTCTGATAATGGCGCCAAAACCATCAGGAAGCATGGAACGTACCAGCTTTTTGAGCCGGGATCTTTCCTTGCGTGCAATAACCCTTCTTGACACGGCAACCTGCCCCCCTCCGAACGGAAGGAGTACCATAAACCGCCCGGCAATGGTAATATCGGAAGTAAGCCGGGAGCCTTTCGTACTGATCGGCTCCTTGATAACCTGTACAAGAATGGAATCATTGGGTTTCAGCTTGCCGGCAATCATCTGGGTGTAAGACTGCCGCCGACCGCCATCCTCTCCATCCGGAGGAGGAGCCGGCAGACGTTTTGCTCCGCTTCTCGCCGACGACTTGCCGTTTTGTTCCGGCACAACAGCGGAAAGAGACTCTCCTTCAGCCATCTCATCGCCATCACTCTCTTCGCTTCCGGCAGTATCATCATCATCATCGTCTTCAATAAGAGCCCGATAATCCTCAGTAGTCGTACCCACATCAGAAAAGTGGAGAAACCCGTCGGATTTCTGGCCGATATCAACAAAAGCCGCCTTCAGGCCTTCAACAACCTTGTGCACCCGTCCAAGGTAAATATCACCTATGCTTCTGCGACTTTCCGGTCGTTCAATAATAAGTTCTGCCAACCGGCCCTCTTCTACAAGCGCTACCTGAATCTCATCCCCGGTCTTGTTCATTAATAATTGCTTGTTCAGACTCTTCTTCATTCGATCATTCAATTTTTTTATGGTAAGAACAGGGGGATTGACCCCTTTATTTAAAACTCTTACTCCTGCTGATTCTGTATCCGTTGTGGCCCGCGGAAGATTATACCATTCACATTCGGGATAGCTTTCCGGTTAAAACAAAGCTATCCCGAATGTGACCGCATGGAACAACATCATCATTCTGAAATAACCGTTCCGGACAAGGAATTCGCACACGGATACATTCGCCCTTTGCTGCAAAAAAACAGCAGGAAAATCCGTTGAATAAGATAAGAAATTATATAAGGAAACAGCAATAACGGCTGAGCAGCTGCAAGGGATCAGAAAAACTTCTCCCTGCACCCTCCCGCGCACACGCTTCTTCCTGTTTTTTCGCTTGCAGTGGATACTATTTTCCGCTGTCGGAAAGTTTTTTGTTTTTCTGATTGTTATTTTCAGTTGTTATCTCTGCCTTGTCAAAACCGGACGAGCATCCATAACGCGGTAGGAAGAGATATAACCAAACCACAGGAGGGAGAACATCCATGAAAAAAATGTTTGCAACATTCGCTGCAACTGCGCTCCTGGTATTGCCAGCTCTGGCACAGGCCGCGCCACCCGTTAAAATCGGCTTTATCAACTCCATCACAGGCAAAGAGGCGCAGATTGGTGAAAACCTGACCAATGGCGCAGCAATGGCAATTGAAGATCTGAAAGCAAAAGGAGTTCAGGTTGAACTCATAAAAGAAGATGACGGAGGCGATCCGAAAAATGCTCTGGCAGCCTATGAAAAACTTGTCACCCGTGATCGAGTTATCGGTGTTGTCGGGCCCTATACCTCGGGTAGTGCCAATGTTGTTGCATCAAGGGCTGACCAGTATAACGTTCCGCTCCTTGTCCCTGCTGCCGCTAAAGAAGAGATAACCAGAAAAGGCTACAAGAACGTCTTTCGGCTGAATGCTCCGGCAAACGTCTATTCAAGTGTACTGATGAAAGCCGTGGCCGCGTATAAGCCCAGAACCATTGCGTACATCTATGCCGCAACCGATTTCGGCGTATCAACCGTCAAAACAGCTCAGGAGAATGCGCTGAAAATGGGGTTGAAGGAAGTTGCCAATGAAAAATACCAGCAGGGACAACCTGACTATCGCTCTACCCTTAATAAAATCAAAGCCGTAAATCCTGATCTTGTCTTCCTTGTCTCCTATGATGCCGACGCTATTCTTCTGATGCGTCAGGCCAAGGAAATCGGGCTTACGCCAAAAGCATTCCTTGGCGCAGGAGCCGGTTATACCACAGCACAGTTTGCACAACAGACCGTCATTTCCAATCTGGTCATTTCCGCATCCCAGTGGACAGATGACGTTAACTGGCCAGGTGCCGCTGATTTCGCCCGTCGGTAC
>JAAXUM010000083.1 GCA_013336025.1 Chlorobiaceae bacterium | reverse complement strand
CTTATGGCCATTACAGGAAAATACAGGGAAGAAGCCCTCCGGCTCCGTGAAGAGGTCAAAAAGAAATTCAAGACCCAGGTTGCCCTCTGCAAAGCCATCGGCGCCAGCGACGCAACCTATCTCACCGCCTACGTCAGCGGCAAACACCGCATCGGCAACATCCTCCGCGACAAACTCGAAGCCGTCGGCATCGACGTCGCCTATGTCCTCTACGGCAAACGAGGAATCTCCCCCGTACCAGCAGGACCCGATCCCGAAATCTTGGCCACCCTTCACGAATGCACCGACAAACTCCGGACCCTCCAGAACACCGTCATCGACCTCCAGAAAGAACTACTCGACGTCAACAGCATGCTCGACGACATCACCAAAAAGCTCAACACCTGAATCCATCACGAGACACGCCGGATTATCCTCTTCAGTTCTGACTGATCCACCGGAAACCCCGACTCCGCATTCATACGCCCGACCTGCTTCGCAACATCCGGAACACCCTCATCCCGCATCCAGCAAGCCAACCGGAACAACGTCACATTCCGGTTTCCAAGCGCAAACTGGTTCCGGAAAAACGTCTCATACCCCTTACCCTGGCCACCACCCGGCACAGTCTCCCGGTCACGCCACCGCTGCCGATCCCGATCCTCTTCAGCCCTTCGAGCCAACGCCGCACGATAAAACAGCTCCCACTCCAGCAATCGGCCACCCCCCAGAAACCACACCTCCGCATCCGGAAACCCGTAATACATCCGGTCAATATTTTTGCAAGCCGGATCCGCTTGAGGATAAGAACGCATCACCTCCGTCATCATCAGCTTGAACCCCTCCACATCCAGCATTACAGGCCGGTTCACCGGCAGCAACACCCGGAACCGTTCCGCAACAACACCATGCTTTTCTTTCATATGATTCCTCGTCGTCGCAATCGCGCCAACGAACGGCTCAAAATCCACCATCGCCTCACCAATCGTATACCCACCATCAAAATCCAGAATCACCAATTCCTGGCCCGGCAGCGCATGTTCACCATCCCGATACCCATCCCGAAACGCCGTCGCCGAATAATTCCCCCGAAACCGTACCAACCCCTCGATCCGGTCAAACGGCACTCTTTCAGCCCGGAACCCCTCCGCAATATGCCGACTGAACGACACCAGAACCTTCCCGTCCGGTTCCTTGCCTGCTTGTAACTGTTCTACCATACCATTGAAGAATCATATCCCCGAACATCTTGAACGTCTTTAACCCTATGAATAAAGGCTTCAGGTGTTCAAGGTGTTCGACGCTACTGTTGCAGAAGTTTGATCATTTTAGCCTTCTGACCCGAACCTTGTTTCTCCTCAAACTCGGCAAACAATTCCGCTTCAATTCCGGTACTGATAACCTCATCAAAATCCATAGCCTTCCACCCTGTCCTCTGCAGCAGTTTTCTTCGGTTCATTGAGCCTCCCTGTCTTGTCAGAATATCGGCCACCCTCTTTGTTCTCTGCTCATGTGGTGAAAACTTGAAATGCTTCATCAGCAAATATCTTGCTGTTTTCCAGAAATACCCGATAAGCGCTACTGCTCGCTCCATCATATCACCCGATATCTCGAGCTTCTGCAAGCCAGGTACAGCAACATTCCGGTCAGCCGTCTCAACAACCAGATAAACCATCGCAACTTTGAACTTCATCATGTCAAGCCTACCCTGATACCCCATCAGCACCCCTGAAAAATCTCCGTCGCTTTTACCGATTTCCGCAAGCTCAGCCTGCTCGTGTTCGTAAGAGCGTTGATACACTGCAGCGGCCTCTTCCGACAGCTCAATCCTGATCCCTTGTTGTTCAATCAGACTTGCCGTCCGGTATATGTTCACAAGGGCACTTGTAATCAACTCTTCCATTTTCTCATCAGGAGTGCTGTTCTCAATCAGCGACCGCAATTTTCCTCGCTGTTCCGGCACATAGCAATAGAATATTCGCTGCAGGAATCCGCTATGCTTATCATTCTCGGTAATGCGCTGCAGAAACTGCGTCAGGGTAGAAGCGCCGAAAATCGAAAGGCACGGATTCTTGATGAATGACTGCTCATTCTTCAGCTGCCTGGTATGGCTGTTCCCGTCATAAACATCAAGAATGAACGACTCCAACCCCTTGTTATAAACCTTGCGGAGATTGTCGAGAAAGCTCGCAAACTCGCTATAGCAGGCAATACCCGAACTCATCACCTCCTTCTGCTCCATCTCCTCAATCCGCGTCCGATTCGCACCCTTACCCTCGAACTTCGTCAACATGCGCGGATCGCGCATACTCTCCATCAACCCCTCATGGCTTCCCGAATCAGGCATCCGGAACCTAACCTGCTCATCCTGCAAGGCATCCTCTGTCTTTCTCAGATATCCGGTACAAAACGATACTGCCGTCGTCTTTCTGCCAACCGTCGATCCGGCAAGGCAGAGCCCATAGAGATTAGGCTTCACTTTCTGGCTTCCCACCTGCATCGAAACCCTGTTACCGATCACTGCTGCCGTTGTCATAAACAGGCTGACAAAAAGGAACTCCCTCGGTGCATCCGTCATCGTTTGCATGTACTGCAACACCGGTTCGAAAAATTCATCAGGTATAGCAGCATCAGGAAAGGAAGGCAGTTCAGCGCAGCTCAGCTGCTGCTTTCTCCTCGCCTCCTGCAGCCGTGCAGCCTGCGGCCCGAATGCCTCAGTGATGTCACTCATCGACACCCCCCATTTCCCTCCACCTGTTCGTTCCACAACCCCTTACTCAGTCTTTCGACCAACACCTCAATATCAGAGGCACGCCATGCGGCAGTCTTTTCCGATAGTTTCACAGGTTTTGGATACCGCCCTTCTTTAATGCCCGCATACCATGCCGCTTTCGATACCGGCACAATACCTGGGATTCCCAGCTTTCGGTCACCGATAATTTCTCGCAACCGATAGAATCTAACCTCACTCATCACGCATCCCCCTTTTTCTCAGAAGATCCTTCAATCCACCGCTCAACATCGGAAATGCGGAAAAGCAAACGCCCATTCACCTTCATCGAAGGCAAACTTCCGCTTTTCACAGCGCGATAAATAGTGATTTTAGAGACAGGGAGGTCATACACCTCCCGGCAATAGGCAATCAGAGACTCAAGGTTGAGATACAACCTGGCAGGTTTTACAAGGGCTGGAGTAATCATTGCGATATTTCCTGTTAGTTAAAGAGATTTCATGTACTCTCTTTAACCTGCAATGATTTTTTTGGGGGAAAAATACGGGGAGCTACACCATACTACACAACATCACTCCCCCTTATTATTACACTGGTCGAACTTGTCACGAATTGTTTTTTCTGAAACCCCATATTTTTTCCCGATTTCAGTGCAATAGGCTTTTTTTCCGGCAACATGTTTTGAATCAGGAAAGCGCGCCTTCATTTCCGGATATATTTCTTTTTTAAAGACATCCATAGAAAGTTTTTCTTTTCTTCCGGGTTTTTTTAAAGCATCAGAGGCCGAGTCTCCCTGACCGGTTGTTGCTGTAATTGCGTCGTCATGTGCGTTTTCTGAGCCCCTATCACTTCTTTTCTCCGCATCTATATTTGGCGTTTTTTTAGATTCATTTTTCTCAAGCTCAAGTCTTCGTTCATGAAACTGAATTTCCTTTTTTATAATCTCGATTATGTAATGCCGCCAATCAGCGTTAATATCAATCATTCCTAAATGAGCTTCTCGCAAGTCTCTCTTTTCATTTTGCTTGAGCAATCCTTCAAGGCAGATAATTGCGTTTTCTGGCGCCTCATCATGTAAACCCTGGATTAATTCCTCTATCTGAATTGTTGCATGGGTTTTAACTAAACACATTCGTGTAAAATCATTATACCTAACATAAAACTCCGTTAATTCTTCACGTGTTCCAATTCCTTTACATGGCATTCCATCTTTATCGGTACTATCTTTTTCAAAAAACCACCATGTCAGCTCTCTTAGAGTTTGCTCTGTTATTTTTCTTTTGCGCTTTTTTATAAAATCAATTAACTCTGCTGATAACCCCAGAAAAGTCTTTTCAGGCTCACTTAGTTTTTCTTTAATATCGCTTCCGAAATCTATATATGATTGTTTTTTGCTTTTTTCAAAATCCTCTTGTTCTTCCAATTCATCCAGACCATAAGAAAGAGTGTTGATGATATTATTTCCATAATCCTCTTTTGAATTCTGAACTACATATTCCAACCATTTATCCGCTTCTGCAATATTTAGCCAATAAGTAATTTCCTGATATTCCTTAAAATTAACTCTGTATTCTTTATACTCCCGTATAATCTTTTCTATGTATTCAGGGTCTTCAATATTTGGTTTATTAATTCGGCGTTTCTTGATATCCTTCTGCAAAAGACTTAAGCCTCTCCGAAGCTCAATAGCCATAATACTGTCTAAAAAATCTTTGGTTTTTGAGAATGACTCATTTTTTAATACCGAAAAAAACATCTCAGCAAATATATCCCAATTCTCTCTTGATTCGCTCAGCGTATCATGAATTTTGTCTAACTGATCACTGACAGCTTGATACTCTCGGTTAATTCTTTCTATAACACTCTTATCGCTTATTTTTTGCGAGAGATAAGTATCGCGCAGTTTGTCATTATTTTTTTTCCTTTTATTATTTAATTTTATCTCATTTTCAAAATCCAAGGTAATCCTATTAATTACTTTCTTCAGAATCGTTCGAATTATGAGTTCTTGAGCACGAGTCAGCTTATCATTCACTGGTCTCTCCGGTTCGTGTTCATCATCCCCCGCAACTGGTTCACCCATAAGCCATTTGTTCACAGCAACAATACACAGCCATTTATAAACATCGACATAATCATCAGCACCCTGCCTAAAGCTGTCAAAACGATCAAGTACCGCCTGCATATCCAGGTCATCTAACAAGGGTTTGTTTTTGGCGGCACGGATTGCCTCGATTTCAGCGCTCAGTCTTGTAAGTCCAGTATAGACGGTTTCAACCAATCCTTGCTCAATAATCATTTGTTTGGCTGCATCAAGGGTATTCTGAGCCATTGCTTCGCTGATCCCTTGAATTTTGGCTTTAAGCTTAGCCATCAACTTTTCATGCGCCTCCTTTTTTTGTAAATAATCCTCTTCCATCATCCTTTTTGCACTATCACTACAGCCTTCCCAAGCACTATCTCTTATTGGCTCATAGCTTCGTACAAACATTTTATTCTCGTTATCTGCCATTTCTGATAACGATAGTACAACGTAACCGATCGTTGTCCTGATATCTTTTGCAGTAGCCTGAAAAGAGCCCATACTTAAATGATATTCCGTTTGGCAAAATCAGATAATACACTTTCGCAGTATATGAATTATCGCGCAAAAAAAAGGAATTCATGGCAAGCAGTTCTTCTGACGAGAAGTCAAGAGAGAAAGAAACGACGGCAGGGAAGCGGTAACGAAAAAAGGCGCCTATACAAGCGCCTTTCTTTCCCGTGGTACAGGTAAAACACCCGAAGCCGGAATCTTCACCCCGGCCTTAAGACCGTCCAGATAATCCGCCCACGCCTGCATCATCTGCCGTCGGTCCTCAAGAAAAGATGTCCTGTTATAAGCACGCCCGTTTGGATCCCGGACGGCATGAGCCAACTGGTGCTCAATCAAATCAACCCGAAAACCCAGAACCTCATCCAGAATCGTTCGCGCTGTCGCCCTGAACCCGTGACCGGTTACGGTATCACTATCATAACCCAGGTAACGAAGAGCCGCATTGATACTGTTATTGCTCATCGGACGTGAACTCCTTCCGGGAAAAACATATCGGCCGTGCCCGGTTGCAGGATGCAAATCCCTCAAAATAGCCAACGACTGCCGGGAAAGCGGAACAAGATGCGGCTGTCGCATCTTCATGCGTTCAGCAGGAATTGACCACAACGCAGCCTCAAAATCAACGTCTGCCCACTCCATATTCTGCAATTCACCAGGACGGACAAAAAGCAAAGGAGTAAGCTGCAAAGCCGATTTCACCACAAATGTTCCGGGATACTCATCAAAGGCCATCAAAAGCGGAGCCAGCTCTTTCGGATCCGTAATCGCCGCATGATGGCGAACCTCACGCTTTCTGAAAATCTCACGCGACTTGATAGCCGACGAAGGATCATGCTCCATCCTTCCGGTAGCCACAGCATACCGGAACACCTGCCCACACATGATCTTGATTCGTGTAGCCGTCTCCACTGCTCCCCTTGCCTCGATCTTCAGCAACATCGTACGAATATCCGAAGCAGTAATCTCAGAAACCGGCTTCCCGCCAATCACCGGAAACACATCCTTTTCAAGCCGGCACCTCACCGTCAAAGCATGGCCTGGCGACCATACCGGATCATTCTTGCCAAACCACTCACGAGCCACAAGCTCGAACGACGAAGCATCTTTCAAAGCCTCAGCCTTCTTTGCAGCCTTTTTAGCCTCACCGGGATCCTGATCATTAGCAAGAAGCGTTCGAGCCTCCTCCCGCCGCTTCCGGGCATTCGCAAGAGAAATTTCAGGATATTGCCCCAGAGCAAGCAGCTTCTGCTTACCGTCGAAACGATACTGGAAACGCCAGAGCTTACCACCGGTTGTTGTAACAAGAAGATAAAGGCCGCCACCATCCGAAAGCTTGTAATCCTTATCAGCCGGCTTGGCCTTGCTCACTTGAGCATCAGAGAGAGGGAGAATCCGTTTTGGCATCGGTGCGTATTTTGTCTTGATGGTATCCGAAATCCCCCTGATGGCATCTACCACAAAAAACACCACCAAAAACACCGGACTTCACTATACCAATTTAGACAACACAAGACCCCAAAACAAGAAAAGCCCTGATTTTACAGGGCTTTTCGGACTACATAAGTCAGCTGTAGACTGCTGTTTTGCGGAGAGGGAGGGATTCGAACCCTCGGTAGCCCTTTACGAACTACGTCGGTTTAGCAAACCGGTGCCTTCAGCCGCTCGGCCACCTCTCCTGAAAATGTATGCGCGGAGGAT
>JAAXUM010000082.1 GCA_013336025.1 Chlorobiaceae bacterium | reverse complement strand
CAGCCTCATTCAGAAAGGGAGTTACGAGATCTCGGCTCATGCCGGGCGAGAGCATCTTGCATCGGTTTTCTGCACCATTCCTGACCCTGATCTTTTTCCCGTTGCCGAAGGTCTGAACATGATGGTTGCCCATCTGAAAAACATTACCCCTTCTGGCTGGAACATGCAGAAGGCTGTTCGCTCGTTTGAACGTCATCATCCGCTTGGCGAGGGAATGGGGGTGAGGAGTTAGGATGTTTGGTTTTTTATCCCGAGTTTTCAATGGTCATCCATAACGCGATCATTTGTCATCCCGAACGCAGAGAGGGATCTCTGTGGGAGTGGCGGTGGAGTCCGGAAAGTCAGATGAGGGCTTCAATGGTATGAGGGTGGAAGGCGTGAGATTCAGCATCGATTTATTGTCAGCCTGATTAGGGTGCTTTTTTTGTCATCAGCATTTTAAATGAAACATTACCGATGAGTCCTGAGCTTCAACTTGCTCTTGATCTGGCCGATCGTGCCGGAAGGTTAACCCTTGATTATTTCAACCGGAAATCCTTGCAGGTTTTTTCCAAACATGATGCAACTCCGGTTACTGAAGCAGACCGGAATGCTGAAGCTCTTATCAGAGACGGGATCAGCGCCCTGTTTCCCGGAGATGGTCTGTTGGGGGAGGAGTTTGATGAAAAAGAGGCTGATAACGGGCGTCGGTGGATTATCGATCCGATTGATGGCACAAAATCTTTTATTCACGGGGTTCCGCTATATGGGGTCATGATAGCGCTTGAGGAGGAGGGCCTTCCTCGGCTCGGAGTTGTGGGGTTTCCTGCACTCGGGCAGCTTTTTTATGCCGAAACCGGTTGCGGGGCTTTTCTTGACGGTACAAGAATAGAGGTTTCTTCCCTCAGCTCACTTCATGATGCTACCGTGGTCTTTACCGAAAAGGAGTATCTCCTCGATCCATTGTCGGAACACCCGGTGGACAGGCTTCGTTTTGATGCCGGGCTTGTCAGGGGGTGGGGGGACTGTTATGGTCATATGCTTGTCGCTTCCGGGAGGGCGGAGTTTGCTGTCGATAAAGTGATGAGTCCCTGGGATTGTGCTGCCGTTGTTCCTGTTGTGAGCGAAGCGGGAGGGTGCTGTTTTGATCTTGATGGAAAGTCTACGATATATGGGAAGGGTATGGTCAGCGCAAATCGTGCTCTTGGCATGGAACTTGTCGAATCGATCGAAAAACTGAGGTGCGGACGGTAATGGTTGTTTCTGCTATGTTTGTTGCGATAATTATCCTGCTTCTGGCAATGCTGATCATGCTTCTGACCGGATGGCCGGGAGGCAGGAAGAAGGAGCTTGAAACCATTGGAAGGGAGCTTCGCAGGGAGCTTGCAGGTCATCGTGCGGATTCTGTGCAGGCGCTGCATGCCATGAAAGTCGAACTTGAAGATACGGTTCGCCAGACAGTTGAAGATGCGATCTCTTCGGTGCAGTTTTCTCATTCCGTCAGTTCGGGAACAAGAGGCAATGGGTATCGGAGTGCTGCGAAAAAACAGGCCGTATCTTCTGAGGTTCAAGTGGATACCTCTGCTGAAGGGGGGAGTTACCCTGTTATAAGGATTGAGGAAGAGTGTAAGGGAGATCGCGACCGCCAGTTGTCGCTGTTTGCTGTGTGTAACGTTGATGCCGTTATGGTTCAGGAGTCAGAGTATATGGTTAATCCCGAAGATTTTGATGATCTTGATAACCTGTAGTCGGTATCTCCTGAATATATACCTTCAGGTTTAGTGTTTTTTTAAGAGTGCATCGGCAATCGCTTTGGCAAAGGACGGCCCGTCAAAGTATTCCGGTATAACGTCAACAGCCACACCAAGTTTTTCAAGCGCGGCGGCGGTTGTTGTTCCTATGGCGGCAATGATGGTGTCTTCCGGAATTAATTTTGCTTCGATTGTCTGAAAAAAATTCTCTGCTGTTGAGGGACTGGTGAATGAAAGGCATGAGAGCCCTCCTTCGAGCAGAATTTTTTTGATTTTCGCTGTATCTTCAAGTGAGGGAAGGCGGTTTTCGTATACAGTGATTTCGGTACAGCGTCCTCCCTTTGCGGCAATCAGTTCAGGGATTATTCCAAGCGAGAGATTTCCTTTCAGAAAGAGAAATGATTTTTCCTTTATCTCGTTTTCATCGATTTCAGCCATAAGATTGACGGCATCGGCAATTTTAGGCAGCGGCTCTGTCACAATGCCATGAACGCCGAGGTCTTTCGATGTGGTTTTTCCTACCGCCCATATATGCATGTCTTTGAGCGACTCAAGCTCATCAGGGGCATCATTGAGGAGTCGTTCAAGAAAGAATCGAACACTGTTGGGGCTTGTAAAAAAAGCACCGTCAAATTTTTTCAGGTCTGGAACTGACCAGCCGGGAATGGGCATAATCTCAATGGTGGGAAACACCACTGAGACCAGCCCATATTTTTCCAGTTCTCTGACAAACGGTTCCGCCTGATCTTTTGGCCGGGTGACAAGAACAGTTTTCATCAGCGGGTTTTACGGATTTCTGAGAGAATTTCGTCAGCACCCTGTTTCAGGAGCTCTTTGGCAAGTGCAATTCCTGCTTCTTCAGCCTGTTCAGGCGAAACAAGTCCGGTTCTTGTGATTTCGTTGCGCAGTCCTATTTTGCCATTGACTGAACCAACAAAGGCAAGCAGTTTGAGTGTTCCGTTTTTAAAGGATGCATAGGCACCGATCGGAATCTGGCATCCTCCCTGCAGATGGCGGAGAAGTGCCCGTTCAGCCCGGCAGCAGTATTCGGTATTTGAGTGGTTCAGAATTCTGACGATCTCGCGAGTCTGTTCATCATCAACACGGGTTTCGATTCCGAGTGCCCCCTGTCCTACAGCAGGCAGCATGACCTCATGCGGGAGGATTTCAGAGATGCGATCGCTGAATTTCAACCTGAACACACCGGCATAGGCAAGCATCATGGCATCAAACTCGCCTTCATCGAACTTTTTGAATCTGGTGTTGAGATTTCCTCTTATGTCGCAGATTTCAAAGTCAGGTCTTATGCTCAGCAACTGTGACATACGCCGCAGACTGCTGGTTGCAATTTTTGCATTCTGAGGCAGGTTCAGGAGTGTTTCGCCTGACCTGGAAATGATGACATCACGGGTATCTTCCCTTTCGGTAAATGATGTTATGATCAGGCCTTCAGGAGTGCTCGTCGGAACATCTTTCAGACTGTGAACAGCAAGGTCGATCTCTTTGGCAATAAGGTGTTTTTCAATGTCTTTCGTGAAAAGCCCCATATCCCCGATTTTCGACAGGGGAGAGTCAAGCAACACGTCGCCGGTGGTTTTCACCAGCTTCAGCGTGATGTCGAGTTCAGGATAGTGCCTCGATAGCTCCGCTTTGGTGAATTCTGCCTGCCACAAAGCAAGAGGGCTGGATCTGGTGCCGATAATAAGCTGTTTTTTCAAAGCGATGACAGATTTTGTTTAGTGTTGTTGGTTTGGTTCTTCAAGGTCAAAAACGTTGCGGACAAGATTGACTCTGCTCGGGATGTTATTGGCGGTGTCGATGGGCGCCTTGAGCATTTTAATCGGATGATGCAGGATTTTTTTCAGGATTCGGTCTGTAAGATGCTCCATACGAGCGAGTTCATCTTCGCTGACCTTGTAGCGGTAGCGTTCAAGCTCCTTTTCCTTGATTTCAATGAACTTCGACTGAAGATCGACAATGGTGGGGCGGACTTTGAGTGTGTTGATCCATTGGCCGAAAGCAATAAGCTCCTCTTCAATTATGGCGTTGACTTTCGGGAGTTCAGCGCTGCGGCGTTCAAGGTTTTTGTCGATAATATGCTTGAGCGCATCAATATCCTTCAAAAACATGTTCTGCAATTTTGAAATGTCAGGGTCTACATTTCTCGGTAGTCCGAGATCAAGAATGATAACCGGCTTGAGCCGACGTTTCATCATTGTCTGGTGCATTTCAGTTTCACGGAGGATGTACTCTTTTGTACTGACAGCGGTGATAATAATGTCAAACTCGTGGAGGTAATCCTTATAGCTTTCAAATGGAAGTACTTTTTTCGTGCCAAGCGCTTCAGCAAGCGATTCGGCTTTTGAAAGGGTGCGGTTGGTTATGACAATATTGCGGGCATTTTTCTGGTACATATGCTTTGCCGCGAGTTCACCCGTTTCGCCTGCGCCGATGAGCAGGATCTTTTTCATGGAGAGATTTGAAAAGATCTTCTGAGCAAGTTCAACGGCAGCATAGCTGACGGAAACCGCTCCTTCCATGATTTTGGTTTTTGTTTTAACTTTCTTGGCAACGCTGAATGCCGTATGGCAGAGCCGTGTAAGGAGAATGCCCGCAGCCTGAACTTCAGCGGCTATTCTGTATGCCTCCTTGACCTGACCTAAAATCTGACCCTCTCCGAGAATCAGGGAGTCAATGGCACTTGATACCTCAAAAAGATGTCGTGCGGTACCGCAGTAAAAACGACTGAAAAAATGTTCGGGACGGACTTCCTTGCGTGCATCCTTATACGCAATAATGTACTCTTTAAGGTACTCTCCTGTCACTTCATGCATGGCAGGAACAACATACAGCTCTGTACGGTTGCATGTTGAAATGACCATGGCTTCATGAGCAAGTCCGCTTGAAATGAGGTCCGTAATGAATTCCTTGTTTTGAACTTCTGAAAGCGAGATTCTTTCACGGATTTCAATAGGTGCAGTTTTGTGGTTAACACCAACTGAAATGATGTTCATAGCAGGGTTGTTTAGTGTGAGCCGTTTACCGGTTATGCAAGAATAACCTGTATTGCAGAACAACAATAATAGAATTTACAATATATCCTAAAAGCTGTGAAAATTCAAATGATGGTTCGCTTTATAGTGATAGACGATGGAATGTCGGTGAGAAAAGCGCCATCAGCATAATCAGCAAGGTAACGAACACAAACAGGAAGATGAACAGATAGGCCATGTGTTTGAGATCCCATCCGATCAGTGGTTTGACAAAAATACTCGCACCATAGAGAATCCAGATGATCACGAGCGTGATGAGTTTTGGTTCAATAAGCGTAACCGTGCCTGATGAGGCTTTCTGTTCTATCATTCCGGCAAAAAGGGTTATGGAGAGGAAAATGAACCCGAAAGCCACGGCATGCATGGTCAGTTTTTCGAGTACCTCAAGATTCGGAAGACGCTGAAAAAGAAGTTCGAACTTGTTTCGCTGGATCTGGCGGAAGAGCAGAAGGTAGATGATGCTGTAAAGACCTGCAATGGCTATGGCGCTGAAACCGAAAATGGATGCGATCAGATGTACCCCAATGC
Organism: Chlorobiaceae bacterium; assembly: GCA_013336025.1. Lineage (GTDB taxonomy): Bacteria > Bacteroidota > Chlorobiia > Chlorobiales > Chlorobiaceae > Chlorobium. The sequence continues at coordinate 1,745 of JAAXUM010000082.1, read as the reverse complement.
TCAGTCCGCTGAATGTCGGGCCTGCGCTTGGCATCTGGGCCGTCAGAAACGATGAGAGCAGTTGAGCGCCAGCAGCAAAAGCAAGAACAAAAAACCCTGTTTTGTCGCTTTTTGTGGTGAACTCAATAAAAACATAGGTTATGGCAAGGGTCAGGGCTACCATGCTCATGAGATTGACTGTTGAGTAGCTGAGCTTGTATCCTTCAAGCGAGGTCAAAAGACCGAGATAGACAACATGGGTCAGAACGGTGAGCGCAAGGAGTGGTTGCTTATAGTTTTTTGCATTCTCCTTCTCCCTGAAAAAATGAATACCGTAGTGGAACGTTGTTACGACATAAAGCATTGAAACAACCTGTGTCAGTATGAGCAGGGGCAAGTTGTTATAAAGGATATTGTTCATGATCACTAAAAGAGAAAAGAAAGAGTGGGAATAGTGTATCTGTCATAACCGCTTACAGGTGCTCCGGGTGCTGACAGTACCGGTACGGACAAAGTTTATAGCCGCTTTTACAAGTAAAAATGCTATATTCGGGCGCTACACTTTAAAATATACTTATTACTACAAGGAAAAAAGATGAGCAGGAAAAAAGATATCAGGAATATAGCCATTATTGCACATGTTGATCATGGAAAAACAACGCTTGTTGATGCTATTTTTCAGAACACCGGAGCTTTTCGTGATAACCAGCAGGTAAACGTTCGTGTGCTCGACTCCAACCCCCAGGAGCGGGAGCGCGGCATAACGATTTTTTCAAAGAATGCGGCTGCACGCTATAAAGATCACAAAATTAATATTGTTGATACTCCAGGCCATGCTGATTTTGGAGGTGAAGTTGAGCGTATCCTGAAAATGGTTGACGGGGTTCTTCTGCTTGTCGATGCGTTTGAAGGGCCAATGCCTCAGACAAAGTTTGTGCTTCGCAAGGCGCTTGAACTTCATCTGAAACCTATTGTTGTCATCAACAAGATCGATCGGCCGCAGTCAGACCCGGTAAAGGTTCATGATCAGGTGCTTGATCTCTTTATTGCACTTGGCGCAGAAGAGGATCAGCTTGACTTTGCCTACCTCTTTACGTCGGCAAAACTCGGTATTGCAAAATACAGCATGGACGATGAAGATCACGATATGAGCCTGTTGCTCGATATGATCATCAAAGAGATTCCAGCTCCCATAGGCAATGATGACGCAGGGTTCCAGATGCTGATAACCAGTCTTGACTACAGCGAGTATATCGGCAAGATAGCGATCGGTCGTATTCACCGGGGCACGATTTGTCCGGGCAATCAGGTTGCCGTAGTCGGTCCTGACGGGGTGGTGGGCAAGGGAACTGTCACCAAGGTTTTCCAGTTCGACAAACTTCAGAAAGTGGAGGCAAAAGAGGCTTCATCAGGAGATATTATTGCGATTGCGGGTATTGCCGATGCTACAGTTGGTATGACTCTTGCAGCTCTTGATACGCCTGAACTGCTCGAGTCTTTTGAAATCAGCAAGCCGACCCTTTCCATGCTTTTTTCCGTGAATGACTCTCCCTTTGCGGGACTTGAGGGAAAAGAGGTTACCAGCCGCAAGATTCGTGAACGACTGATGAAAGAGGTGATGACCAATGTCGCTCTTAACGTTGAAGAGACCGATAGTGCCGATACCTTTCGCGTATCAGGAAGGGGAGAGCTTCATCTTTCAGTGCTCATTGAAACCATGAGACGCGAAGGGTATGAGCTTGCCATTGCAAGGCCTGAGGTGATCA
>JAAXUM010000331.1 GCA_013336025.1 Chlorobiaceae bacterium | reverse complement strand
TTTGCCAGACTATCGTGTTAAATGGTTTTTCTCCGAGTTCAGAAGCGGCTTTTGCTTTCCACTCGGCTTTGCTGACCGGCGAAAACTCTGCAAAGAGAGTGTCGGGTGCAGGAGTGCTCATGGTTGGTTATTAAGTGATTCATGCAGCAGAGTTGTGATACCTGTTTTCGTCTGCTCTGAGATTATGGCTGAAATATTATTCTTTATGGTGACGGGTAAACCTGTTTTTTCAGCAAACCCTTTTTCCCTCAGCCATGTTGTTGTCTGAAAATCCTTTGAAGTGGCTTTTCCTGTATACTGCTCAATAACCCTTTTGCCGGAAAATCCGATATTGCCTGCATTGTGCTCAAATATTCTTATGCCCCTTGAACCAATGCCAATTGCCACACCTCCGAGAGTGGGATCAGTGATGAGCGTGATAACCGGAAGCCCGGCCTTTTCAACACTTGATAACGCTACATGAACTTTGGGAAGACTGACCATTGAGGAGCACCCTTCGTGCATTCTTGCTCCTCCTCCTGATGCCTGGATAATCAGTGGCGTTTTATTTTTAATGGCTATTTTGCAGGCTTGCCAGATTTTTTCTCCTGTGGACATGCAGAACGAACCGCCGAGAAAATTAAAGTTTGTTGCACAGAATACAACCTTTTCTCCGTTAATCGTACCGTCTCCGGTAATGAATGATGTTGATGCTCCGGTTTTCACGCGCGCTTCTCTGATTTTCTCCGCATACTGGGGAAACTGCAGAATGTCCCGATCGATAATACATCGGGTTTCAGCATGTTCCGTGAATGAACCTTCATCAATAATCAGGTCGATGTAGTCATGGGCAGTCAGTCGGGTGTATCGGTGCCCGCATGTTTCGCATACAAAGTTGTCGGCAAGCAGCTTTTTATAGAGAACCGGATCAATCACTGTTTTTCCGTTTTTATCTTTGCACCCTTTGTGGCGTTTGATAAAACAATTCGTATCGGGTTTTTGTATGAAACAGGAAACCGGTTTTTCAAAACAGGCGATTTCCTTGTCAGTGATGATGTCCCATTGTCCGATTTTTTTCCATCGCTGCATTCTTGCATGAAACAGCTCTTCAGGCGGGATTTTGCTCAGTTTTTTTATCCATTTCACGACAGCGGTTTTGAACGATTGCAGTGCAGCTTCAGGAAAACGGTGGGCTGGTCCATCAGGCTCAATGATAAGCTCGTCGATGATGTGGTTTTTCAGCGCTTCTTTTGATGTGATCTGTGATATTTCCGCCGCCATGTTAGCCTTTTCCCGTGTACGGAACAGAATAGATGAGCATGCTTCAGGCGAGATTACCAGATAAGTTGAGTATTCCATGGCAAGAACAGCATCGCAACCTGTCATGGCAATGGCTCCTCCGCTGCATCCCCGATTGATAATGACCGAAAGAGTGGGTACGGTCGATTCAGCAAGGGCCTGCATGCAGCGACCTATTTTCCATGCTATCCCTCCTGCTTCTGATGCCTCTGTTGGATCAGCACCAGCCGTATCGATGATGGTTATGATGATGCGATTTTCTTTTTCAGCAAGAGCAATGGCATCGATGGCTTTTTGAAATGCGGCAGGCGTTGGCATTCCCTGATTCCACTGTTCAACCTGTTGCAGGTTTTTCATGAGCATTCTCATGAGTGAGAAATCTGACGTCGGGGCTGACTGCTGGCCGATCAGCATCACAGGCCAGCAGTCAGAGCCATTCTGGAGAAGTGCCCGGTGAGTCTGAATGACACAGCTTCCAAAAAGGTTGTTTTCGAGGCATGCTTCAGCGTTATCAAAAAGGGTCAGATAATCAAGATGTCTCGGGCGTTCAGGATGAAAAGAGAGCTGATATTTTTCGTATTCTGTCAGCTGTTCAATTCCTTCATGCGAATAACTGAACCCTTCCCGTTTCTCAAAAGGCAGATAAAAATGTTCCACAGAAAAATTGATTACTGATTGTTCCTGTTTGTCAATGGTGCTCCTGTGTGATTTCCAGTAACACCCGGTTGGTTTGTTTAGGGTGGAGAAAAATAATCTGTTTTCCGCCAGCTCCCTCTTTTTGCGCTCCGAGTGGTTTCATGCCGGAAGATTCAAGTCTTTCGGTTTCATGTCGGATATCATCAGTTTCCAGAGCTATATGATGCATTCCCTCCCCGTTTTTTGCAAGGAATCGGGCAATTGCATTTTCATCGCCAAGAGGCTGAAGGAGCTCAATTCGTGATTCTCCCAATGGTATTAAGGCAACCCGAACGTTTTCAGAAGCGACTTCTTCAATGATAATTGTTTCCTGGGCGCACCCGAGAATGTTGCAGAAGGTTTCGAGTGCGCTTTCAAGGTTTTGAACGGCAATGGCAATGTGGTCGATCTTTTTAATCATGTATCCTTTGTAATTGATTTGCTTTTTACTGCATAACCTATTGTCTGCAGAGCTTCCCTGATTTCATCGAGAATTACGGGATCGTCTATTGTTGCCGGCATGGTATACTCCTCGCTGTTGGCGATTTTCCGCATGGTTCCACGAAGAATTTTACCTGAACGGGTTTTCGGCAGACGGTCCACGATGACGGTATTCTTGAACGATGCGACCGGCCCTATATTTTCACGTACATATTCGATTACGTGTTTGATGATCTGGCT
>JAAXUM010000330.1 GCA_013336025.1 Chlorobiaceae bacterium | reverse complement strand
CGGACAGTGCTGTTTTGAGCCGGGCTCTATCAAGAATACCTATGGCACCGGCTGCTTTATGGTGATGAATACGGGCGATGCGTTTATCCGTTCGCATAACGGCCTTCTGACAACACTTGCCATTGATGCCGGTGGACGGCCCTGTTATGCTCTTGAGGGTTCTGTTTTTATTGGCGGCGCGGTGGTTCAGTGGCTTCGCGATGAGCTGCATCTGATGCGGCATGCTTCGGAGTCTGAAGCGATGGCTGAAGCTGTGAGCTCAAATGGCGGAGTTTATCTTGTTCCTGCTTTTGTCGGTCTCGGGGCGCCTCACTGGCAGATGGAGGCGCGGGGAACGATTGTCGGGTTGACGAGGGGTACGAATAAAAACCATATTGTGCGTGCCGCTCTTGAGTCCATTGCTTTTGAGTCGTATGATGTGTTCAGGGCCATGGTTGCGGATTCGGGAATTACTCCCGATGCGCTGGCTGTTGATGGCGGGGCGGCAGATAATGGGTTTCTCATGCAGTTTCAGGCTGATCTGCTGGGCATTCCTGTTCTGAAAGCGGCAAATATCGAGTCGACATCGCTTGGCGCGGCATTTCTCTGTGGTTTGCAGGCAGGGATATGGGAGTCAGCAGGGGAGTTGCGCTTGCTCAACCGGCATGCGCGGACCTATTATCCGGCTTTGGGCGCTGATAAGCGAAATGAACTGCTTTCCGGCTGGCAGAAGGCTCTTCGTCAGACGCTGGTGATGTAGTTTTCAGGGTTACCTTAAACTTTATGATCATGATGACATCTCATCAGGAAGAGAAGCCTGGCAAAGAGCAGGAGGTGGTTTGTCCGATGTGCGGACAGCGGTTTATCTGCTCTCATTCAGCTTTCTGCTGGTGCGCATCGCGCAAGATTCCTGCCGCACTCAGCGATTATCTTGCCGGGCGTTATGAAACCTGCCTTTGCAGTACCTGTCTTGACCGGTTGATTGAGCAGTTTTCTGTTTCGGGCAGTTGATTTGAAAGGTTGAAAGGAGAGCGCTCATTTATTTGTTCCGATACCTGATTACTTCGTTGGTCATAACAATAAATGATCGCCGGCTGTAACGCGGCCATACTTTCTGTTAGCAACTCTTGAGGGATCATTGTAACTTCCGGTCTGTTTTTTTTTGCTCTCTTGATTTTTTTCCGAGTCTGCCGGCTTCAATGGCTGGTGCATGGCGTTGTTCATGTTCCTGCGTGCGGGGGTTGAGGCTGTGTGAAGGTGATCTGTTTGAGGACGGCAGCCTGCGATGAGTGCTGCTGAAAGCCGATTGTTGTATTGTTTCACGAAGTTATTAATTGTTATGAGTCATAAACCCTGGCTTGATCATTACGACAAAGGTGTGCCTGGCACGTTGCACCCCTATCCTGAGCACACTCTTGTGGATGTTGTCAGGAAAAGTGCGGAACTTCGCCCCGATCATACAGCGCTGCTGTTTAAGGGGAGCACTGTTTCTTATGGTGAGCTTGATCGTCAGAGCAGCGCGCTTGCTGTTTCGCTTATTGGGCTCGGGATTAAAAAGGGGGATCGGGTTGCGCTTTTGATGCCGAATTCCCCGCAGATGATTATCAGTGAATTCGGGGTATGGAAAGCCGGTGCGATTGTTGTGCCGATGAATCCTCTTTCGACGGAGCATGAGCTTGAGCATGCACTGAATGAGTGTGGCGCTGAAACGGCAATTGTGCTGACTCCTTTTTATGCGAAACTCAAGTCTGTCGAGAAGAAAACCGCTGTCAGGCGTGTGATTGCAACGAGTATCAAGGAGTATCTTTCGCCGGTTATGCGGGTTCTTTTTACTCTTTTGAAAGAGAAGAAGGATGGCCACAGGATCAGGTTGCAGGCGGGCGATCATATGTTTCAGGATATCCTTGTCTCTTCACCGGATGCAGGGCGGCGCGAGTTCAGGGTAAGACATGATGAAACGGCGATTTTTCTTTTTTCGGGCGGGACAACGGGAAAGCCCAAGTGTGCGGTGATCAGTCATCACGCGCTGGTGATGACGGGTATGCAGATTGCGAGCTGGTTCAGCGTGATTCTGGATAAGGGAAAGGATGTTATTCTGCTGAATATGCCGCTTTTTCATGTCTATGCACAGGCTGGTATCCTGCCGGCGGCAATAATCGAGCAGTATCCTCTTGCGCTTGTTCCTAATCCGAGAGATCTTGATGATCTTCTCGGTACGATCAAGAAGGTCAGGCCTGCGTTGTTACCTGGAGTTCCCACTCTGTTCAATGCATTGATCCAGCACCCGAAGGTCAAGGCGGAAAAGGATATTCTGAAATCGGTCAAGCTGAGCGTTTCTGGCGCTGCTCCGTTGCTTCTTGAAACCAAGAAGCGGTTTGAGGAGTTGACCGGCGGCCGGATTATTGATGCGTACAGTCTGACCGAGTCGGCGCTTGCTTCGGTGTTTACGCCGATTCTTGGTACCTACAAGCAGGGTTCGGTGGGTATTCCTGTGCCTGATGTGACGATTAGGATTGTTGATCCTGAGCAGGGCAGAGAGTTCTGCAAGGTTCTTGAGATCGGCGAGGTGATTATGCATGCGCCTCAGCTTATGACAGGGTATTGGCAGAATCCGGATGAAACTGCGCTGACTTTGCGTGATGGCTGGCTTTTTACGG
>JAAXUM010000081.1 GCA_013336025.1 Chlorobiaceae bacterium | reverse complement strand
AGGCACCAACTACTCAAGTCTTCGTTCAGGTGGTGAGCAGCTTAGCGGCGGGGGCAGCTCTTCAGGGCTGATGAGTTTTCTGAAAATTTTTGATTCAGCGGCAGGCGCCATTAAATCAGGCGGCACCACTCGAAGGGCTGCGAAAATGGTGATTGTGGATATCGATCATCCTGATGTTGACCGGTTTATTGACTGGAAGGCGAAAGAGGAGGACAAGGTTGCTTCACTTGTTGCTGGTTCAAGAATCTGTTCGCGCTTTTTACAGGCGATTGTAAACGAAGCTGTTGAGAACGGTTCCGACAGAAAGGAAAATCCGAGGTTGCAGCAGCTCATCAGGAACGCGCTCAGTCGGGCCGTTCCGATGAGCTACATTGTCAGGGTTCTTGCTCTTGTTGATCAGGGGTACACGACGCTTGATTTTGACGAGTATGATTCGAACTATGAGTCTGAGGCATATCAGACCGTCGGCGGGCAGAACTCAAACAATACCGTCAGGGTGACCAATGCGTTTATGAAGGCTGTTGAGAACGATGATATCTGGCTTCTCAAGGAGCGCACTACCGGTAAAACCGCCAAGGCGCTTAAAGCTCGTGACCTCTGGGAAAAGATTCTGCTCAGCGCATGGAAATGTGCGGATCCCGGACTGCAGTTCGATACCACGATCAACGAGTGGCACACCTGTCCTCAAAGCGGTCGTATCAATGCAAGCAACCCGTGTTCGGAGTATATGTTTCTTGATGATACTGCCTGCAATCTTGCCAGTCTCAACCTGATCCATTTTGTTGATGAGGCTTCTGGAAAGATCAAAATAAAGGAGCTCTTGCACGCTTCAAGCCTCTGGACTGTTGTGCTGGAGATTTCCGTTCTGATGGCCCATTTTCCCTCAAAAGATATTGCCCGTCTCAGCTATGAGTTTCGTACGCTCGGGCTCGGGTTTGCCAATCTCGGCACCGTGCTGATGGTACTTGGTATCCCGTACGATTCTCCGAAAGCGCTGGCTATTGCCGGTGCCATTGGCGCATTGATGACCGGACAGGCCTATGTTACCTCTGCTGAAATGGCACGTGATCTGGGGGTTTTTACGGGTTACGATGCAAATGCAAAGGATATGCTTCGCGTTATCCGTAATCATCGACGTGCAGCCCACAATATGGCGGAGGAGGAGTATGAGGGTCTGTCGGTCATGCCCCGCGGTATTGATTCGGAGTATTGTCCCAAAGATCTTTTTGAGGCAGCCGGAAAAGTGTGGGATGAGGCTCTCCAGAAAGGTAAAAAATATGGTTTCCGCAATGCCCAGGTGAGCGTGATTGCTCCAACCGGGACGATAGGGCTTGTTATGGATTGCGATACTACCGGCATCGAACCTGAATTTGCCATTGTCAAATTCAAAAAACTGGCTGGTGGAGGGTATTTCAAGATTGTCAATCAGTCGGTGCACAAGGCGCTGGAGCGGTTGGGGTACAGTATCTCTCAGATTGACGATATTGAGAGATACTGTAAAGGGCATGGCACGCTGGCCGGCTGTAACGCGATCAATCGTCCCTGGCTGATAGCCAGAGGGTTCAGGGATGAACATATCGAGATGATCGAGGCTCAGCTTGAAACGGTTTTCGATATTCGTTTTGCCTTCAACAGATGGATTCTCGGTGAGGAGTGCTGCGCATCGCTCGGCTTCAGCGAGGAGCAGTTGAGTGATCCTGGTTTTGATATGCTCATGGCCCTTGGTGCACTGCCGGAAGACGTGGATGCAGCAAATGACTATGTATGCGGAACCATGACCATTGAAGGTGCTCCTCATCTGAAACTCGAACACCTTCCGGTTTTTGACTGTGCAAGTACCTGCGGCAAGAAAGGGCTTCGTTATATCAAGCATATGGCGCATGTGCGCATGATGTCGGCGGTTCAACCATTTATTTCAGGAGCGATCTCAAAAACTGTCAATATGCCTTCAACGGCGACCACCCTTGAGATTTCTGAAGTTTACAAGTCGGCATGGCAGCATATGGTCAAAGCCATCACGGTGTATCGTGATGGATCAAAACTGTCGCAGCCGCTCAATAACTCCAGCTATCAGGATCTTGACGAGGTGATCATGCTTGGTACGGAAGAGAGTCTCGACGAGACCAAAGGGCCGAAAGAGGTTCAGGAGCGGATTGTCGAACGGGTTTATCACCGCTCTGAACGCCGGATGCTTCCAAAACGCAGGAAAGGGTATATTCGTGAAGCCCATGTGGGCGGACACAAGGTTTTTCTCAGAACAGGCGAGTATGAGGATGGTTCTCTGGGAGAGATTTTTATCGACATGTATAAGGAGGGGGCCTCATTCAAGGGATTGCTCAACTGCTTTGCCGTGCTTGCATCAAAAGCCCTGCAGTATGGCATGCCTCTTGATGAGCTGGTTGACAGTTTCACTTTTACCCGGTTTGAACCCGCAGGTGCCGTGCAGGGGCACAATGCAATAAAGAACTCCACATCCATTCTTGACTATGTTTTCCGCTCGATCGGTTATGACTATCTCGGCAGAAAAGACTTTGTTCATGTTAAAGCGGTAGACGAAGTATCAGGGGGAGACCAGGATGCGAAAATGAACGGGAATGGCTCAGCAGATCTTCACCATGTTGTTGAGCCGGCTCTGGCTCATCATGCAGCGGAATCTTCAACGGGCATGAAAAGCCAGGTACTGCAGGCAAGAGTGCAGGGCTATACCGGAGAGCAGTGTGAGAACTGCGGTTCCATGCGTGTGCGACAGAACGGTACCTGCAAGGTGTGTGAAGATTGCGGAACGACTACCGGATGCTCATAAGTCGTACCGATAGAGAAATCTGTTTTGATATGAGGGTACTGGTTGAGAGGTGCGAAAATCCCTCATCTTCCGACAATACGGGAGATGAGGGATTTGCCCTTGATCTGTTTTCATCCGGCTGGCGGTGAGGTGCGATAACCGGTTTCAGTGGGAATAATACAGGTTTCCTCAAGATTCAATCCGGTGATCTGAAGGGTTCTTGAGGGCGAATGTCGTACCAGTTCATAATCATGGGTTCCGATTATCACCGTGATTCCTTTTCTGTTGATGCTTTTGAGGTACTCGAGGATTTCAAGTGAGGTATCGGGGTCGAGGTTTCCGGTTGGTTCATCAGCGAGGATGACAAGCGGTTCACGTACTATTGCTCTGGCAATAGCGACTCTCTGCTGTTCTCCTCCCGAAAGGGTCTTTGGCATCTGAGCGGCAGCGTGTTCAAGTCCCACACTTTGCAGTGCCTTCATGACTTTTTCTTTGATATGTTGCTCTTTTGTTCCGGTTACGGTCAGAACAAAAGCCAGATTATCATACACATTACGATCTTCGAGCAGTCGGAACTCCTGAAAGACGATGCCAAGTTTTCTGCGCAAAAGCGGAATTTGGCGTTTTTTTATTGTTCGTGAGTTGAATCCGCCAATCATCACCTCACCTTTTTTCGGGCGGATAGCCATATACAGGGATTTAAGGAGGGTTGTTTTTCCGCTTCCGCTTTTACCGACTATATAGACAAACTCATCCGACTGGATGTTCAGGTTGAGATTTCTGAAAATGGGCTTTTTGTCGAGCGCTATATCGACATTGATAAAAGAGATCATGGTGCAGGTATTGTAGTTCTGTTTTGTGCAATGTTCAGGGCGAGCAGGACTGCCTCGTAAAAACTCCGTTCAGAAGCGATTCCCCTTCCGGCAATATCAAAGCTTGTTCCATGATCAGGGGAGGTTCGCACAATCGGCAGACCGAGTGTGACATTGATACCTGTATCAAAGGCCAGTACCTTGAACGGCAGGAGACCCTGATCGTGGTACATGGCAACGACAATGTCGTAATGCCGGTATTTTCCTGCTCCGAAAAAACCGTCAGCCGGAAACGGGCCATCAATACGGAGACGGGATGAAAGTCGTTCAATGCAGGGCAGGATAATCTCTTTTTCCTCACTGCCCATAACTCCGCCGTCCGAAGCATGCGGATTAAGTCCGAGGACAGCAGTTTTCGGGCGTTCAATAAGAAAATCTTTGCGCAGGGCATCGGCAAGTTGAAGAAAAAAGGCGTCGAGATCCATTGTCCTGATGAGTTCAGGTACCTTTGCAAGAGGTTCATGAATCGTGGCAAGCGCCACTCTGAGTTTCGATACGGGATCGAAAAACATCATGATGGGTGAGCTTTTCGGGAACATGCCAGCAAGGAATCCGGTGTGGCCGGTTTCGTGATATCCGGCAAGTGCAATCGCCTCTTTATGAATCGGTGCTGTAACCAGAGCGTCACATACACCGCTTTGGCAGAGTTTTGCGGCTGTTTCAAGTGACAGCATGGCTGTTTTTCCCGCTTCGGCGGAGAGGGTGCCAGGCTGAATAATGTTCGGTTCTGCAACAGAGAGTACAGGAAGAGTTCCGTTTTTGTTTGCCGGCACATCATCAAGAGCTGTTATATCGGTGACCGGTTTCAGTTTAACCGGCAGATCAAGCCGCTCTCTGTAATACTCCATTACCTTGCAGGATCCGGTCACCAGAAATGTGTGATCGCTCTCCTGCAGTTTCATAAAGCTTTTGAGTATGATTTCAGGTCCTATGCCATGAATATCTCCTGTTGAAAAGACTATGCGCATGCTCAGAGTCTTTTGTATGCGTTGGCAATTTTATCATCCTTTTTTACCCCGCCAAGTGCAAGAAAAAAGAGTATCGGTTCAGGAAGCAGCATGAAAAGTCCCGCTTCAGGTTTGTGCTGGACCGCGGTGCCGATGCTATGAAAATACTGATTCATGAAATGAGCAGCAGTAAGGCCTGAAAGAAAATCCCCAACAAAAAGCAGAATGGCCAGAACAATGAGTTTTGCCTGTACGGCCCTGTTTTTATAGAAAAAAATCGCAGCAATCGATATGGCTGCGGTGAACGGAGAAAAGATGCCTGCCGAGTAGCTTCCCCATATATGCAGGATGCCTGCCTCGGGGTGTACGATGAAATCTGAGATAAGGATGACCGGATAGCTGTTGAAGCTCCAGAATGGAAAAAGCATGCTGCCGAGTGCGAAAAGAGCAGCAAGAAGGAGGTAAAGGCTTTGAACTCTTGCGATCATGGAGGTTATCGATTGGCAGTTAATGGTCAGTAATAGCAACTGAACCAATATACATAATCCATAAGAGGGGGCAAAAGTGATCGGTTACCGGTTGTTCTGTGAATGCTTCTGTTCCAGGATATAGTCAGTAATTTTTTTTGTGGCTCCGGTGCGGCTTTTTACAAAGGCTCCTGCAAGCTCACCCATCTGCATCCTTTTATTCGTGTTTGAGGTCAGCATCGCAAATATTTCCCTGAGTTCTTCAACGTTGTGCACGACGGCAGCTCCACCGCACTCAACGAGATCTTCCGCCTCCGGAGAGTTATGGTGCCGGGGTCCGAAAAGCACCGGAACACCATATACTGCCGGCTCGATAGTGTTGTGCACATTTACTCCAAACCCTCCTCCCACATAGGCTATCGAAGCGATTGAGTAAAGTTCGGCGAGATATCCTGTTTCGTCAATAATGAGTACCTGGTTTCCTGGATCAAAATGCTCAATACCCTCGGATACCTTTGAAAAGGAGATGTTGTATTGAGTAAGGTTCCGGGATAGTCGTTCCATGTTATCAGTGTTTACCTCATGGGGCACAATGATCAGGGATGGGCGATGTTTCAGCTCTTGCCATGCAGGCAGGAGCAGCTGTTCATCCTGCTGCCAGACGCTTCCTGCAATGAGTACGGTATGATTTGCGAAAAGAGGTGAAAGATGGGCAACTCTTTGGGTGTTCAGGCTTCGCAGAAGCACCTGATCAAAACGGGGGTCTCCGGCTGTTTCAGTGCTTTCGCACCTGAAAACCTCCTTGAATGCTGTAGTATCTCGGGTTGAGACAGTAAAAATTTTATCGAAAAGTGCGAAAACAGAGTGGTAAAATGTTTTGACGAGAGGTTTGAAGTAGAGTGAGTTTTTTTGCAGAACCGCAGCGGCAAGAATCAGGGTGGCTCCGTTTTTTTTTGCCGTCTTCAGATAGTTTGGCCAGAAGTCATATCGCATGACGAGCAGTGCGTCAGGTTTGATGGTTGCGATAAGACGGCGAGCGTTTGATCTGGTGTCAATCGGGAGATAAAACACTGCCGAAGCTTCAGGATAGTTTTTCCTTGCCAGGTAGCCTGACGTAGAGAGGAAAGAAACCACGATATCAATATCCGGCTGTGCTTTTTTAATTGCGGCAATGACCGGACGTGCCTGTTCGAACTCTCCAACCGATGCCGCATGAATCCAGACCCGGAAAACCGGTTTTGGCAATTCCTTCATTTTTTTTTCAAGTGCATCAAGCAAGCCCTGACGGACAGTGAAAAATGTTCGCAGTTTTGGTTGAAAAATGCTCACCAGGCTGGCCGCACGGTAGAGAAGAGGGGTGAGGGTGCTGTAAATAGTTAAGAGCAAGGCTGAGATAACAGATTATGGGCACCGTTATGTATTTGTTTCGCAATTCGACTGCTTCGTCGGCACTCCGTGCGCCTCTCGCTCAAATCGCTCACGACAACAAATAGAGGTATCCTTATGAAAATCAGGCCGACAATACAGTATTGGCGGGCTGCCGATGTATTTGCAACAAGTTAAAAAAAAAAGCTTCTGGTCATGCAGTTTTCAGGCTCGTCTGTTCAGGGTGATCTGAAAAAGAGCGGTGTTTTTGATGTTGAAAACAGCTCCCCTTCGAACAGGGGAATCAATGAAACTATTGCAATGCTGTCAATGTTTTCCTATTCTTGGTATGCAAGCAAGAAATCAGGCGTGCAGATCGGCATCTTTTGCATAAGGCAAATCTGTCGCGAAAGCGGTGCTCAGCCTGTTTTATTTTAATTGTCACGTCTGAAAAATTTTTTGTGTCTGCAGTACAAGGGTAATGGCAGCAGGAAAACTTCAGGAACAAGATATTTTCTGTTTTATGGCAAGTAGATCTGAACATGCTGACTTATCCGATTTATCCGGTGATTCTGGTTTTAAAAAAATTGCGACTATATCCCTTGCTGCTCTTGGCGTTGTTTTCGGTGATATTGGC
>JAAXUM010000080.1 GCA_013336025.1 Chlorobiaceae bacterium | reverse complement strand
TACGATACGGGCTGCGCTTGCCAGTGCAGCGCTTGCTCAGCGGAGCGATGTTGAGGACGAGGATATGAAGCTTGCCATCAAGCTTGTTCTCATTCCTCGCGCCACTCGGATGCCCGAGCGCGAAGCTGCAGAAGATGAGATGCCGCCCGAAGAAGAGCCGCCTCCGCCGGATGAAGAGCAGGAAGCAGAGGATGAGAGTGCGCAGGACGATACTCCCGATGCTGACGCTGAAGAGGAGCAGAAAGATACCCCCGACATGATCGAAGAGCTCATGATGGAGGCTGTCGAAACCGAGCTGCCGGACAATATTCTCAATATCTCTCTTGCATCGAAAAAGAAAAGCCGTTCAGGAAGCCGGGGCGAGGCGCTCAACAACCGGCGGGGTCGTTTTGTCCGGGCTCAACCCGGAGAGATGCGGAGTGGAAAGGTTGCGCTTATTCCAACGCTTATTTCCGCAGCTCCCTGGCAGGAAACACGTCGCCGTGATAAAAAAATGGCAGGCCGTCCGAAAACCGCTTTGATCATCACCAAGGATGATGTGAAGATCAAGAGGTTCCGTGACAAATCCGGCACGCTCTTTATTTTTATGGTTGATGCTTCAGGATCAATGGCGCTTAACCGAATGCGTCAGGCAAAGGGAGCTGTTGCAAGTCTCTTGCAGAATGCCTATGTGCATCGTGACCAGGTTGCCCTGATCTCGTTCAGAGGAAAACAGGCACAGGTTCTGCTGCCCCCGTCTCAGAGTGTTGATCGTGCCAAGCGGGAGCTTGATGTTCTTCCTACAGGTGGAGGAACACCACTTGCTTCTGCACTTTTTCTCGGTTGGGAGACTGCCAAACAGGCTCGCACAAAGGGAATTACGCAGGTGATGTTTGTCATGATCACTGACGGCAGAGGAAATATCGGACTGCAGGCCGCATTCGATCCGAATGCCGAAAAAGCTCCCAAAGAGCTGCTCGAAAAAGAGATTGAGGCGCTTTCGCTTTCCATTCAGGCTGACGGAGTTGCCGCTATCGTCATTGATACCCAGATGAACTATCTTTCAAGAGGAGAAGCTCCCAAGCTCGCACAACAGCTTGGAGGGCGTTATTTTTACCTTCCAAATGCAAAGGCAGAACAAATTGTTGAAGCTGCACTCAGTTTCTGATTTTTCTGGACTTCCCGTTTTTCGCTTACAAAACGGGAAGTCCAGGAATTTTTTGCCTCTTTCTTTTATTAGATTACAATTGTTATGTTTTTTGTATAGGCTATATATGTTTAGCCTGTAATTTTATGCGGTTGCCGTATAATTATATATATTGGTCGAACAGTTGTTGTGAAAAAACGACTTTTATCTAATGCTTATCACTTTCATTTATCATGTCACCTCGCCGCAAAATTGCCGCTATTGTAGGGCTTGAGCAATACAATGCAGGACTGTGGAAAAAAATCAAGGGTCTTCTGGGAAATGAAGCTGAACTGACGCAGCTCAGCGATATAGATCTTGAAAAAAAATCGCCTGAGGCGGCCAAAGCCATTCAGGAAGCTGATTGTGTTTTCATGAGCATGATTCAGTTCAAGGAGCAGGTTGACTGGTTCAAGGAGCAGCTTGATGCCAGCAGTAATGAAAAAACGGTTTTTATCTTTGAATCGATGCCGGAGGCCATGGCCCTGACAAAGGTCGGAAGCTATGTTGTCGAAGAGGGTAAAAGCGGTATGCCCGATATCGTGAAAAAAGTGGCTAAAATGCTGGTCAAAGGGAAGGATGAAGATGCCCTTTACGGTTACATGAAGCTCATGAAGATCATGAGGACAATTCTGCCGCTTGTTCCCAACAAGGCAAAGGATTTCAAGAACTGGCTGATGGTCTATTCTTACTGGATGCAGCCAACTGCCGAAAATATCGCGAACATGTTCCGGCTCATCCTCAGGGAGTACTTCAATGAGCCGGTGACAGTGGGCGCTATCGTTGACGTTCCGAATATGGGGTTATATCATCCCGATGCTCCAGCTTATTTCAAGGATGTGAAGAGCTTCAAAAACTGGTCGAAAAAACGCGGGATCAATCTCGACAAGGGTCAGAAAATCGCGTTGCTTTTTTTCCGTAAACATCTGCTGCAGGAAAAAACCTATATCGACAATACGATAAGATCTCTCGAAAAAAGCGGTATTGCGATTTATCCTGCCTTTGTCATGGGTGTAGAAGGGCATGTGCTGGTCAGGGACTGGCTTTTAAAGGAAAACATTGACGCTCTCGTCAATATGATGGGCTTCGGTCTTGTGGGAGGTCCTGCCGGTTCGACAAAACCGGGTACGGCTGCAGATGCCCGTCAGGAGATAATGTCAAAACTTAATGCACCCTATATTGTTGCTCAACCGCTATTGACCCAGGATTTTGAATCATGGAAAGATTACGGTGTCGCCCCGATGCAGACCACCTTTACCTATTCAATTCCGGAAATGGACGGCGCGATATGCCCTGTTATTATCGGTGCGCTTGAGGATGGTAAAATTGTCACCGTTGCCGAAAGGATTGAACGGCTTGCTCTGGTCATTAAGCAATGGCTTCGTCTGCGAGCTGCAGCAAATCGTGACAAGAAACTTGCCTTTGTTGTATATGACTATCCGCCTGGTCTCGGCAAGAAAGCAAGTGCAGCACTGCTTGATGTGCCGAAAACACTTTTTGCCATTCTGCAGCGTCTGAAAAAAGAGGGATACAACACAGGGCAGCTGCCTGAAAGTGCAGAGGCACTGTTTCATGCACTCGACAAGGCAACCGACTACGAGATTCAGCAGAACAAGCCGGATGCGATCAAGGTTGATGCCGAGCAGTATCGCCGTCTGACAACATCTCGTGAGCGCGAACGCATCGAAGAGCGCTGGCAGAATTTCCCCGGTGACATTGTGCCTGTTGGCGAGAAAGAGGTTTTTATCGGTGGTGTCAGATTCGGAAATATCTTTATTGGTGTGCAGCCGAGAATGGGGGTTGCGGGTGACCCCATGAAATTGCTCTTTGACAAGGCGAATACTCCACACCATCAGTATATCTCTTTTTACCGGTGGATCAGCAGGGAGTTTCAGGCTCATGCCATGGTGCATGTGGGTATGCACGGATCGGTGGAATGGATGCCTGGCCTGCAGACAGGTCTTACCGGTGATTGCTGGCCTGACGCTCTTCTTGGTGAGGTGCCGCATCTCTATATCTATCCGGTAAACAATCCGAGCGAATCCTCTATTGCCAAACGACGCGGCCTTGCTACCATGGTTTCTCATGTGGTGCCTCCACTCTCAAGGGCAGGTCTCTACAAAGAGCTTCCGGCACTGAAGGATCTTCTGGTTGATTACCGCGAAAAGTTTGCAGCGATTACCAGCAAGGGAGGAGATGTTGAGGGAATGGGTATTGAGGAGGCGATCATGCAGAAAGCCGAACTGCTCAATCTTACCGATGATTGTCCGCTCATCGAAGGCGAGGCGTTCTCCGAGTTCGTGAGCCGTCTCTACAGCTATATTGTAGAACTTGAAAACCGGCTGATCTCAAACTCTCTGCATGTTTTCGGTGAAGCGAGTCCTCTCGAATCACAGATCATAACCATTACCGAAACCCTGAAGAACAGGGGAGAGAACGGACGCAGTCTTCCCTATATTCTTCTCGATGCCTCGGGGAAAAATGGTCATGTCGGCAGTTACGAAGAGCTTGCCGTCAAGTCGAGAAAGGGTGATGAAGCCTCGATTCGCCTCCGCGAATGGGCCGAACATGCATGCAGGGACTATGTTCAGCAGGTGCTGTTTGACAAAAAAAGCAGCAGCGATGTTTTTTCCTCCATAACCGGCGGTGGAAGAATTCAGCCCGCAGATGTTCCGTTTTTAGAGAGCCTCAGGGATGAAGGAACCCAGATTCTCTTTGCACTTCGTGATAACAATTCGGAGATGGATTCCCTGCTGAAAGTGCTCAGCGGTGGTTATATCCCTTCGGGACCAGGAGGTGATCTTGTTCGTGACGGTATGAATGTTCTGCCTTCAGGCCGAAACATTCACTCGATTGATCCTTGGCGTATACCGTCAGAACTTGCCTTCAAGCGCGGTTCCCTCATTGCCGACAAGCTGGTCGAAAAGCACCTGCAGGAAAATGACGGGATGTATCCGGAAACCATTGCCCAGGTTCTCTGGGGACTTGATACGATCAAGACAAAAGGTGAAGCTGTTGCGGTTGCCATCAGGCTTTTTGGAGCTGAGCCGTCCTACGATGCCTCAGGAAAAATAAGTCATTACGCTCTGGTGCCTCTTGAAAAGCTTCGTCGTCCACGTATCGACGTTCTGATGCAGCTCAGCCCGATTTTCCGTGATGCTTTCGGTCTTCTCATGGACCAGCTTGACCGGCTTATCAAGGATGCGGCAAAAGCAGATGAGCCGATAGAAATGAACTACGTCAAAAAGCATGTAGAGGAAGCAATGGCTACCGGTGTGGATTTTGAAAGTGCAACGGCACGTCAGTTTACACAGCCACCCGGAGCATACGGCACCTATGTTGATGATATGGTTGAGGACTCTGCATGGGAGACCGAGAATGATCTTGACGATCTCTTTATTCGCCGCAACAGCAACGCCTATGGCGGTGGCCGCAAAGGGGAAAAAGAAACCGAAATCCTTAAAAGCCTGCTCGGCTCGGTGGATCGTGTGGTGCATCAGGTGGATTCAACGGAGTTCGGTATTTCCGATATCGACCACTATTTTTCATCATCGGGATCTCTCCAGCTTGCGGCACGTCGCAGAAATACAAGAATCAGCGATGTCAAGCTGAACTACGTTGAATCTTTCACTTCCGATATCAAGGTTGACGATGCTGAAAAGTCGCTAAGGGTAGAGTATCGTTCAAAACTGCTTAACCCGAAATGGTTTGAAGGAATGCTCAAACACGGTCACAGCGGAGCTGCCGAAATCAGTAACAGGGTTACCTACATGCTCGGCTGGGATGCCGTGACCAAGAGTGTTGATGACTGGGTCTACAAAAAGACTGCTGAAACCTACGCCCTTGATCCTGAAATGAGAGAGCGTCTTGCAACGGTCAACCCGCAGGCAATCAAAAACATTGTCGGAAGAATGCTTGAGGCTCACGGCAGAGGAATGTGGAAAGCCGATCAGGATATTATCAATGAGCTTCAGGAGATCTATGCCGATCTTGAAGACAGGCTGGAAGGGCTTACGGACGACAAGTAGAGCCGGATCCGTTTTTTAAGAGGATGAAATGTAAAAAGTCCCGTAAGTCATATGACTTACGGGACTTTTTACATTTATGTGAAACCGGTATGGATTACATCGATGTTGAGTAGTTTGGTGCTTCCTTGGTGATTTTGACATCGTGAGGGTGACTCTCTCTCAGACCAGCAGAGGTTATTCTCACAAACCGGGTATTCTTTTTCAGCTCTTCAATATTGTTTACTCCGCAGTAGCCCATCGAAGATTTCAAACCGCCGATCAATTGATAGACCACCTCATCAAGATTGCCTTTGGAAGGGATCCTGCCTTCAATACCCTCAGGCACATACTTTTTCGACTCGCTTGAAGCATCCTGGAAGTAGCGGTCGCTGCTGCCTTCCGGTTCGGACATTGCTCCCAGAGAGCCCATACCGCGATAGGTCTTGAATTTTCTCCCTTCAAGAAGAATGGTTTCACCGGGACTTTCATCAGTACCGGCAAAAATACTGCCCATCATCACCGAATCGGCACCTGCAGCAAGCGCTTTGGCAATATCGCCGCTGTACTTGATGCCGCCGTCAGCAATAATCGGGGTATCAGTTTTTGCCGCCTCTTCTGCGCAGTTCAGAATTGCGGTAAACTGGGGCATACCGACACCGGCTACAATTCTGGTGGTGCAGATGCTTCCCGGCCCGATACCGATCTTCACGCAGTCTGCGCCGGCTGCAACAAGATCCCTCACCGCATCCGGTGTAGCAACGTTACCGGCAATAACCTGCAGATCAGGATAGACTTTCTTGATGGTTTCAACCATCGTTATCACCGCCTGACTGTGACCATGCGCAGTATCCACGGCAACCACATCAACCCCTGCATTCACGAGAGCTCTGACTCTGTCAATGGTATTGGCGCGAATTCCTACAGCGGCTCCGACCCTCAGATGTCCCTGACTGTCCTTGCATGCATTCGGAAACTGCTTGCGTTTCTGGATATCCTTGAAAGTGATGAGTCCAAGCAGGTTTCCTGCATCATCGGTAATCAGCAGTTTTTCAATCTTGTTTTTCAGAAGAATCTGTTCGGCTTTTTCCAGGCTGATATCCTCACGAGCCGTGATCAGGTTTTTGCTGGTCATGATCGTCGAAATTTTCGCATCAAGCGCAGGTTTAATGCGAAGATCCCTGTTGGTGACAATCCCCTTCAGCTTCATGCAGGCATCACCTTCAGCTTTTGGATGCTCAACGACGGGAATTCCCGAGATGGAGTGTTTATACATAAGATCGAGCGCGTCCTGCATCGTAGCATCTTCAAAAAGAGTAAAAGGGTTGCGGATAATGCCGCTTT
Source organism: Chlorobiaceae bacterium (assembly GCA_013336025.1). Lineage (GTDB taxonomy): Bacteria > Bacteroidota > Chlorobiia > Chlorobiales > Chlorobiaceae > Chlorobium. The sequence continues at coordinate 571 of JAAXUM010000080.1, read as the reverse complement.
CATACCGTTTTACCCTTGCGACTTCCCGAGCCTGATCCTCGATGGTCAGATTTTTATGGATGATGCCAATACCTCCGGCACGGGCAAGCGCAATGGCAAGACGTGATTCCGTAACGGTATCCATTGCCGCGCTCACCATCGGGATATTGAGTGTTATGTTTTTTGTCAGACGGCTTGCAACAGAGGTCTCTTTCGGCAGAACACAAGAGTATGCCGGAATAAGGAGAACGTCATCAAACGTCAGTGCTTCGTAAAGAATTTTGTTCATGGTGAAGCCGATATAAAATGATTGCTTTAAATTTCTTTTGCCAATTTACAAAAACAGAACATTTGTATGGCAATGATAATCATGGAGTTCCAGGGTAAAAAAGGGGAATGGTGAGAAAAAATAAGTCCATACAGCCTCTTAATCAAGGATAAGTTTTTAAAAATCAAAAACATGATGTAAATTACAGGCCTTTAAAAAATGGAGAGGTCGCATAGTTGGTCTAGTGCGCTCGCCTGGAAAGCGGGTAGGGTGTAACAGCCCTCGAGGGTTCGAATCCCTCCCTCTCCGCCAGGAAAAGAAAAA
>JAAXUM010000079.1 GCA_013336025.1 Chlorobiaceae bacterium | reverse complement strand
TCAGGGCTGATTGGGGCAAATGTCCCTGTCCCCTTTGCCCTGTTGTCACAGGGGGGCCGGGATATCGCGGCGTTGGAAAATGAGAAAAGCGGCTGCGAAGCAGGCGCAGCTGCAGTACTTCTCCTCCTTGATGGCAAAACAGGGGTGACGATATCAAAAGTCAAAGGCCGCAAAGTAGAGTATATCGAATCAAGCAAAGCTATCATGCAGCGATATGTTGATCTTGAGCATGTTGCCATGTATGAAGCTCTCGGGATCTGTTTCGGACGCAAACCCCTTGCCTACGATCCAATCCTCCGGGAAGTTGACGGCGTTTACGAACGCATCTACTGATTCTCCCCCATCCCTTACACCTGTTCAGGCTCTGCCGTATCCCTGCGGAGGCCTGGACAGGTGTTAAGCCTGCCGGCATCAATCCTCTCATCGATGCGGTCAATCACTACCAAAGAGGGAAAAATCGCAACCCTTCTTCTTTTAAATCAGACAAAACCGTCTATCTTTAAAGGCTATACCGGCAATGCTAAACACACAATGTTTTTATCATGAACAAGTCAGCAAAAATCTGGATGAACGGCGAGCTCATCGACTGGAATGATGCAAAAATCCACATCATGTCCCACGTTGTTCATTACGGATCTTCGATATTTGAAGGAATCCGCTGCTATGACACAGAAAAAGGCTCTGCCATTCTTTTTCTTGATGAACATATCAAACGGCTCAGGGATTCGTCAAAAATATACCGTATCGAGATCCCCTATTCTGAAAAAGAGCTGAAAGACGCAACAATCAGCACGATTAAAGCAAACGAACACAAATCATGTTATGTCCGTCCTCTCGTTTACCGCGGTCAGGGCGCACTTGGTGTCAATCCTTACCGGGCATCCATTGAGGTTGCTATTGCCACCTGGGAATGGGGAACCTATCTTGGTGACGATGTTCTTGAAAACGGCGTCGATGTCAGAGTTTCCTCATGGAGCCGCCTTGCTCCGAACACGCTGCCATCATGGGCAAAAGCCGGAGGAAACTATCTGAACTCCCAGCTTATAAAAATGGAAGCCCTGATGGACGACTACGCAGAAGGACTTGCTCTTGACATTAATGGATACGTTTCTGAAGGAAGCGGAGAAAACATCTTTGTGGTTCGCGATGGAATCATCTATACCCCGATGTCAGCACAATCAATCCTTCCCGGCTTCACCCGGTTTGCAGTCATGCACATTGCAAAAGAGCTTGGCTATGAAGTCCGTGAATCTCTCATTCCACGCGAGGCTCTCTATATTGCCGATGAAGTTTTTCTTACCGGAACGGCAGCTGAAATAACTCCGGTCAGAAGCATCGACAAATACCCTGTCGGCAATGAAAAACGTGGACCGGTAACCGAAGCCCTGCAACACAACTATCTGAAAATCGTTCAGACCGGTGAAGATCCCTATAACTGGCTCACCTTTATCTGAACAGGCGGCTGCGGCATGAGTTGGAACACCATAATCGGTCATAAACAGCAGGTCAAAGTCTTGCAGAAAGCACTGGAAACCGGTCGTCTCGCTCATGCCTATCTCTTTACCGGACCTGAAGCCTGCGGGAAGGAATCTGTAGCCTTTGAACTCGCCAGAATACTCAACTGTCGTCATCCCGACCCGATCGATGGTTCCTGTGAAACCTGTAAAGAGTGCGCAGCTCTCAACGCTTTCATGCATCCCAATGTTGAGTATATCTTTCCTGTAGAGTCTGCACTGCTCGATCCCGGAGATACGGCAAAAAAAGAGAACAAACGATTTACAGAAGCGAAAGAGCGTTACGACCTCCTCCTCGAAGAAAAAAAGCAGAACCCCTTCTTCTCTCCTGCAATGGAAAGGTCTATGGGTATTCTCACTGAACAGGTTATTGCGCTGCAGCACAAAGCCTCGTTTATGCCAAGTCAGGGAACCAGAAAAATCTTTATTCTGTCGCAGGCCGAAAAGCTGCACCCGTCAGCAGCAAACAAGCTTCTGAAGCTTCTTGAAGAACCCCCGGCACACATTCTGTTTATTCTCATATCCTCACGACCTGAAGCGGTACTGCCAACTATCCGCTCCCGATGCCAGGTAATCAGATTCTCAAGAGTAAGCAGCCGGGAACTTCGTTTATGGCTGCAAGAAAACCGTCCTGATATAACCGATCCCCTTTTGAGCTTTATTGTGAGCTTTTCAAGGGGAAACCTCAGGCTTGCCTGGGAATTCATCAACAGCATCGGTACCAATACAGCTGAGACGGCAACCATCATCCTTCGCAACCAGGCCATTGACTACCTTCGAAAAGCACTTGTGCCTGGAAAACTGCACGAAGCCATTGCCGCCACTGAAGAACAGGTGAAAAGCCTCTCCCGAACTGAACTGACCCTCTTTATTGGCGCTCTTCTGCTTTTCTTTCAGGATGTCAATCACCGGAGGATCAATCCTGCTTTTCAGGGGCTCAACAACCCCGATATTGTCAATTCGATCGACCGGTTCGCAAAAAACTTTCCAGATCCGGATTTTTTTCGCATCTCCACCATCGCTGAAGAGACCATTCGCGCCATCGAACGAAATGCCAACCCCACCCTTGTCATGGCCGCCTTCACCGCTGAGCTCAAGAATTTGTTACAGCGGGTTAAATAAAACAGGTAGTCCCCGTTTTTCTGTGTCCTACTTCTCTTTTTCTCTCGATTCTATGCCGGTAGTCGAGTCGAGCCAGTTAAGATAACCGGGCAATCCTCCGGTAATGGGAAGTTTAACGATTTCGGGTACAGCATAGGAATGAACTTCCGTGATCCATGCTTCAAGGTCAGGATATCGGGCTTCTGTGGTCTTGATGTACAGGACAACTTCGTTCTCTTTCTGCAAAGCCCCTTCCCAGAGATAAAAACTCCGGATATCCGTCATCTGGACGCAGGCCGCAAGACGATTACCAAGAATGCCTTCAGCAAGCTTCTCACCAAGCTCCCGGTCTGGAGCGGTTGTCATGACCATGCAATAACTGCTCATATGAATCGTTCAAAAAGCGTTACAACTCTATCAGTTCTTTTGTAAACCGCTGCATCGGTTTTGCTCCATCCGGTGTCATCCACACCGTGTCCTCGATACGTACGCCGAATTTACCGGGAAGATAGATCCCGGGCTCTATGGTAAAAACCATATTTTCCTGCAACTCATACCTGCCTTTTGGACTTATGCGCGGCTCTTCATGCACATCAAGACCGACACCATGGCCAAGACCGTGCCCAAATGCCTCCCCATAGCCGTGATCATCGATATAGCGACGTATCATGCCGTCCAGTTCACACGCTCTCATACCACAGGCTGCGCTGCTTATCCCGAGAGCCTGTGCTGTTTTCACAACATGATACACCTTTTTCGCTTCACGGGATACCGTACCAAGAGCAACGGTCCGCGTCTGATCGGATGCGAACCCTTCATAGACACACCCTATATCAAGAACGATAAACTCTCCCGGCACAAAGTGAAGATTTGCAGGTCTGGCATGAGGCATGGCAGATCTCCGACCTCCGGCAACAATCGGATCAAATGAGTCTTTTTCAGCGCCAAATTTTTTGTGCTGATAGGTGATTTCTGCTGCAAGATCGAGTTCCGTCACTGCAGGAGAGATCATGGGAATGATCCTGTCAAGCACCTGCTCGCTGATAGCTGCTGCCTGCTGCATTTTCATGAGCTCAATCCCGTTTTTAATCATCCTGAACTCATCAAAAAATGAGCCAACCGGAACAATTTTCACCTTACCGCTGAGAGCATCGATCAACCTGCTGGCCTCATGCCACGTAATGTCGTCTGACTGAAGTCCGGCAACCGCCCCCACAGGATAGTCACCTGAAGCAAGCGCATCGATAAACCCGTCGGGAGGAATGATGATTTCAGCAAGATCAACCTCAAAAAGAGCCTGTTCACGATAACGAAAGTCGGTAAATAGACAGATACGTGCTTTGGTAATCAGCAGTCGTGCGTTTGAACCACTGAATCCTGTCAGCCAGCGTATAACAGACAACTCGGTAACAATGCACGAATCAAGAGCCTGAAGCGATATTTTCAAGCGAATGCTCTCAAGGGCAGCGTGTCTGTATGGGCGAAATAAATCCGGTTGCATAACCTTAAGGTATTTTCTTCTTCAAGGCACCGTAACGAGCCGCTTGAAAAACATCTGATTCTTGTTATTATTTACATTTACATTTACGAATATTCCTTTCATTTGCCAACCATATAGTTTCATGCCTCACAAGAAGTTACTCAACATGCTGATGGCGGGCAATGACTTTGCCCGGGACGAAATGACGCTCTGCATGAACAACATCATGGACGGCGCCTTTTCAGATATTGTTCTGGCAGCCCTGCTTGCCCTGCTGCAAAAAAAAGGTATCACCCCTGATGAAGCAGCAGGAGCCTGTGCAAGTATCATGGCAAAAGCAACCCTCTGCAGACTTGATGATGATGCCGTTGACACTTGCGGCACCGGAGGCGATCATGCAGGCACCTTCAATATCTCTACCGCTGCGGCATTTATTGCCTGCGGAGCCGGAATCAACATTGCAAAACACGGCAACCGCTCGATTACCAGCCGATGCGGCAGTGCCGATGTGCTTGAAGCTCTCGGCTTCACCATTGATCTCCCTCCGGAAGCAACAGAAGAGCTGTTCAGACAAACCGGCTTCGCCTTTCTTTTTGCACCATTATATCACCCGTCAATGAAAGCAGTTGCCCATGTCCGAAAGGAACTGGGCATCAAAACAATTTTTAATATACTCGGACCTCTGCTCAATCCTGCCGGAGTAAAAAGACAGCTTGTCGGTGTTTTCGAACCCGCGCTGATGGAACTTTATGGTTCGGTTCTGCAGGCAACCGGATGCAGACACACCCTGATTGTTCATGGAGAAACTGAAACGGGCGCAGCTTTCGATGAACCAAGTCTCTCCGGCCCAACCTATATTCTGGAGCTGAACGACGGAGTCAAGGCCCGTCATACGGTCTACCCTGAAGATTTCGGTTTCAACCGATGGCCAGTCAAGGATCTCTCTGGTGGTAACCGGGAAGAAAATGCCGTCATTATCCGAAACATTCTCGACGGAAGCGCAACAAAGGCAAAAATTGAAGCCGCACTGTATGCAGCCGCAATGACCTGCTATGTTTCAGGAAAAGCAAGTTGTATTGATGAAGGAGTGTGCATGGTAAATGATTCACTTGAAAGCGGACAGGCTGCCTGCAAATTTGCGGCAATCCTGCAACTCAACGGCGAACTCTCCAGAAAGCATAAAATACAGATCAACTAAACGCTTATGTTTTTGCCGAAAAACTTGTATTATAGTTGCTTCATTTTCCAGTTGAAGCCGAGAATCATTCTATCATGAACGGTCGCAACACCATCCATCCTGAAATGCCGCAAAGTATCAGCGAGAAACTTCACTCGTCCGGAATAAGTGCTGCCCGCCAGAAAGCTATTCAGCAGGCACTGGAAAACGTCAATAAACCGGGTTTCAGAATCGAGCCTTCAGCAATTCTCCCACTTATGAAACCGGTGACCTGGTTCCCACCCATGTGGGCTTTTGCCTGCGGTGTGGTCTCGACAGGTGAAAACATTGCTGAAAACTGGTCCATACTTCTGCGGGGGGTTATTCTTGCCGGACCTCTGATGTGCGCAATGTCACAAACCATGAACGACTACTTTGATCGTGAAGTTGACGCAATCAATGAACCGGACCGTCCGATACCGGCAGGAAAAATCTCCAAATCCGCAAGCTGGCTCATCACCTTCGGACTGATCATTTCAGGATTTCTTGTCGCCCTGTCCATTCATCCATACGTCGTTGCCATTGCATTTGTCGGTGTACTGATGTCTCATGCCTATTCAGGGCCCCCCATAAGAGCTAAACGCAACGGATGGTTCGGCAACCTTATTGTTGGACTTGCCTATGAGGGAGTTGCATGGCTGACCGGAAGTTTTGCCATTACCCAGGGAGTACCCTCTTCCGAAACCATTGCTCTTGCCATTATTTTTTCTCTCGGTGCCCATGGCATCATGACGCTCAACGACTTCAAATCGATTGTTGGTGATAATATCCGCAAAGTTGCCTCCATCCCGGTACAACTTGGTGAGAAAAAAGCAGCAATTCTGGCGTCCATTATTATGGATATTGCACAGCTTCTTGCCATATCCATTCTGTTTGTCAAAGGATCCCTCGTCACAACAGTCATTGCCCTGCTTCTCCTGGCAGCACAGTTGCCGATGCAGAAAATCCTGATTGCCAATCCGGGAGAAAAAGCTGTATGGTACAATGCATTCGGAACATTGCTCTATGTGCTCTCCATGATGGTTTGCGCAGTTGGCATCAGACCCTGAAACAATACTTTTCGGGGTTTATAAAACTATTGTTATATTCCGGTTCGTTTTTTTAACACCAATTGATTGCATCATGTCCAAAGTTTGTGTACTGACCGGTAAAAGGCCCAAGTACGGTAATACGGTATCACATGCGAACAACCACGTCCGCACCCGTTTTGAACCGAATCTTCATACCAAGAAAATCTGGATCGAAGAGGAAAAGCGATTTGTCAAGGTGAAGCTTTCAGCAAAAGCCATGAAAATTATCGCTAAAACCGGAACAGCCCAACTTGCCAAACTACTTAAGTAAAGGGTAAATTCGGCTATAAAAGATTTTTCAATCTCTCATAAAGGCTCAATCCCTGAAGGTTGAGCCTTTTTTTGTCGATGCAGAAAAAAATAATCGTATACACTGATGGCGCATGCAGCGGAAACCCCGGAAAAGGTGGTTGGGGAGCCCTGCTTATGTACGGCGACTCGACTCGGGAAATCTCGGGATACTCGCCTGCAACCACGAACAATCGTATGGAGCTCAGTGCTGCTATAGAAGCACTTGAAGCACTCAAGGAGCCCTGTATTGTACACCTCTACAGCGATTCAAGCTACCTTGTCAATGCTGTAAATGAAGGGTGGCTCAAACGCTGGACTTCCAATAACTGGAAAACTGCAGCGAAAAAAAGTGTCGAAAATATCGATTTATGGCAAAAAATCCTGACGTTGATTAAATTGCATGATGTTACCTTTCATAAGGTTAG
>JAAXUM010000329.1 GCA_013336025.1 Chlorobiaceae bacterium | reverse complement strand
GCCGCCAATGGCAACTCTGTTGGCATAAAGCTTTTCCAGCTCATCCTTGCTTGGCAGGTACCAGTCGTCGAATCCGTTTTCTTTAAGGCTTTCACAGACTGAAATTGCTGAAGACCAGTTGTGGGTTCCTGAGATCTCTTTATTTGCGACAACAATACCCCGTTGCTGTCCGGCTATGTAACCGGAATCACCCGGCTGGAAGATATAAGCGATTTTCCCGCCACCATAGTCACTTCCGATGGATATTGACGCTGCAGACGATAGCGATGAAAGAGCAAAAAGACTCAGGCAGAGAAAGAAGAGCGCGCAACTTATTTTTCTGATGCCGAATGTTGTTCTGATGGCCATGATTATTCTCCGTTTATCTGTTTGTAAAACAAACGACTTTAATTTTTAAACACTCAGGATACGCTATTTGTTCCCGGATACTTTCCGGAACGCTGATTCTGTCGTTGGTCACTTCTGCCGGTTTTTTCTCCCTGACAGCTTCCGTTATGCGCAGATGTCCTGAAATGATCAATTAATGTATATTATGAAATCAGTGGCGGCGGTGCAGGACTGTTAACCTATTTTTCGCGAACCAATATGTCGAATCACGATATACTTGATCTTGGAGCAGAGAGCCCTCTTGTGCTCATTAAACAACTTGCCCGGCAGATAAAGCCGAAAGTCATGGCAAAACTGGAGTATATGAATCCGGCCTGTTCACACTACTATCGGGTTGCTTCAGCCATTATTCTTGATGCCGAGCAGCGAAACCTTATTCATCCGGGGATGACACTTGTTGACTGGACATATGGTGACAGCGGTATTGCTCTTGCCATGGCCGGATTGAGAAAGGGATACAATCTGCTGCTTGCCGCTCCGGATAAAATGTCACGTGAAAAACAGGAACTGCTCAAGGCACTTGGTGCCGAGACGGTTATTACTCCTTCAGCGGCTCTTCCTGGAGAACCTCGAAGTTGTATGAATGTTGCAGAAAGTCTTGTGAAAAAAATTCCCAATGCATTTTTTGCCAACATGTATGAAAATCCCGCAGGTATGGAGGTGCATCGTCAGTGTACCTCAAGGGAAATTTTCGAACAGACCGACGGAGCTGTAACCCATGTGTTTGTACCCATGGTTTCGGGCGCGATGATTTCCGGGATAGGTTCATTTCTCAAGCTGAAAAAACCTTCTGTCAGAATTATCGGTGTAGAGCCTGAGGGCTCGATCTATTCAGGTCTTTTCAGGGAAGGAAAGCCCGGTAAGACCGGATATTATGAACTTGAAGAGATAGGTGCCGTTACTCCTTCAGGGTTATGGGATCCTTCATGCATTGACGATGTCGTGCAGGTCAGCGACTACGATGCTTTCAATTGTGCGCGTGAACTGCTCCGTGCTGAATCAGTATTTGGCGGAGGTTCATCAGGTGCCGTTATGGCGGCGGTACTGCGTGCCGGACGGAGCTACGCTGACGATGATTGTGTTGTTGCAGTCCTGAACGATTTCGGAGGTTTTTATCTAAGCAAGCTGTATCGTGATGAATGGATGAAAGAGAAAGGGCTGTATCGCAAGGCGAAATCGGCACTCGACCAGATTACCGCAGAAGATATTCTTCTTCTGAAAGGGAGCAAGGATCTTATTTTCGCTTTTCCCGAGAACACGCTTGCCGAAGTTTTTGAGATGATGAAGCAGAACGATGTTTCGCAGCTTCCTATAGTTTCCTATGGTGCTCCGATAGGGAGTATCAGCGAGAACAGGATTTTATCTATTCTTATTGAAAATGATGAGGCGATGAACTCAAAGGTTGTGGGTTTCATGGAGCAGCCTTTTGCGGTTTGTCAGCCGGGAGCAACCATATCGGATCTCTCATCAAAGCTTCAGGAAAGTGCTTCAGGAGTACTTATTGCGCTTTCAGACGGGCGCTTTCAACTGCTCACGAAATCGGATCTTATTGACGCCCTGACTCACAAACAGGGTTGAGAAAAATTAACCGTTGTTTTTTTGGGGGGATTTACTTATTTAAGCAAACCTGATTATTCTCCGGTTCATTTATATTCAGGCCAATGCAATGGTGAAGCGAGGGGAGTCCCCTGGACAAACGACAGTTAGATATTATGAAGGCAGAGTCGAGAAAAAGACAGTTTATCCTTGAGGGTAAAATTAAACCCTCATTCTGTGAGGGGTGCGGTCAGGTGACGGAAAAGGCTTTTGTCGGGGAGTGGATGCCGAGTGACAAGCCGAAAGATGACGATATGTTTTCTTCTGCTCCGGTTAAAAAGGGTAAAGAATCAAAGCATGCAAACCCCGAACAGCCGCCACCAGCGGAAAATCAGTATTGGATAAGGTGTTCAATCTGTAATCAGGTGCATCTTCTCAAGGAGTGGCAGATACAGATTGACAGGGAACTGAGTCCTGAAGAGCTCAAACCGGACAATTGTCAGGTGTATACGCCGCATGGTATTTATGCCAAGGGTGATGCTCTGTATCATACGGCACTGGGAGAGGTTGGAGTGGTCAGGGAGAAGCAGGCGACGGGAAGCGGTGCCTATGTCATTATAGTAGAGTTCAGTAAAAGCGGAAGAAAACAACTGCTGGAAAATGTGCGGGTAGACTCGGGAACGGAAAAAAACGCAGAGAGTCTGCTGCTCTACCTCGCTATCAGC
>JAAXUM010000328.1 GCA_013336025.1 Chlorobiaceae bacterium | reverse complement strand
CTATGGTATGGAACTTTGACAAGCAGCCTGGTTCCGACTTTTTCCGCAAACTGATCGAGCATGTTGGTTCCGCCGCCAGTGGTATAATCAACCCTGTTGGCAACGATGCCGGCAAGCTTGACCTTGTAGCGCACGCTTTTCTGCTGAATAGCCATGCAGAGACGGTTGGCAGCGAAAATGCTGTCGAAATCGTTGGTCGCTATGATGATGGCATAGTCGGCATAGTTGAGGGGAGCGCTGAAGCCGCCGCAAACCACATCACCGAGCACGTCGAAAAGAATCACATCATATTTATCGTACAGGCCAAGCTCCTGGAGCAGGGTAACGGATTCGCCTACAACATAGCCGCCGCAGCCGCTTCCTGCCGGAGGGCCACCTGCCTCAAGACAGTCTATACCGGCGAAACCGGTTTCGATAATATCTTCGGCTCCAAGTTCCTCGTGATGAAAATCAACCTCTTCAAGAGCCTCGATAACGGTTTTCTGCAGCTTCCCTGTAATAGGAAACGTGCTGTCGTGCTTGGGGTCGCAGCCGATCTGGAGAACCTTGGCGCCTTTCAGGGCGAGTGCCGCCGAAATATTGGCGCTTGTGGTGCTTTTTCCTATGCCGCCTTTGCCATATACCGCTAAGACTAAACTCATAATGATAATCAGAAAAAAATGATTGATAGAAAATCCTTATCCGCCCAGAGACTCTTTTGCCTTGCGGAAAACCTCTGCGGTAACACATGATTCGCCTATACTGAGTGCGAAGTCTTCCGTATTCTTTCTGACCTTCTTACGAACAAAGAAAGGAACTTTCTTCAGCATGGTTTCAGCTTCATCGCTCCAGCTTATACCCCCCGCATCTGAGGTAGTCGGTTGTGCCTGAACCTGAACAACAGTATCACCTACTGTGTGGTCATGGCCGTTACTGACTGGCTGCTGAAACTCTGCTTTTGCGGAATCTTCACCCTCTTCATATTCGAGCCCGGCGTCGCCGAAAAAGTCGATAAGGTGCTTTTCGAGACCAAGTTTGCATGAAAGGTAGACTCTGTCAGCAATGACATCCGCTCCGTCAAATCCAAAGAAGGGATAGTAGCCGAGAAGGTGGTTTTCAATATGTGTCGGAGGGCAGATCACCATACAGGGAACATCGAGCTTGCGGCAACTGTGACGTTCCATCTGGGTGCCGCAGACCAGATCAGGCATCTGATCGTCGATAAGCTTTGCAACATCCTGAAACCTGTCTGTCACCATAAGCTCTCCCGGAAGATAGCCTTCCAGCTCTTTGCGTACCCAGTCGGCATGACCTTCAAGGTAGGTTCCTGCTCCGATTATCTGCATGCCGAGTTCGTCACGAAGAAACTTGACCAAAGCGACGGTATGGGTGGCGTCACCGAAAACAAATGCCCTTTTGTTGCTGAAGCTCTCCATATCGGCTGTACGGGCAAACCAGGGCACCCCGCTCGGGGCACTCAGGCCGTCAAGCGAAAACGCTCTTGGAGCCGGCATGGTGAGCGCAGGAAGGCCTTCCTGTCCGGCAATCCTGTTTATCTCCTCAAGCAGCTTCCGAAGCCAGGCGGTGGTGGGTTCAACACCGATCGGGGCCTCGTAGATAGCAGGCATACCGAAAGTCTCGTCAAGATAACCTGCTGCAGTTGCACCGATTTCACGATAGGGAGCAATATTGAGCCATGCGGCCGGCAGCTTTGCAAGGTCGTCGATGCCGGAACCCCATGGAGCTACAACATTGACAGAAATGCCGAGAGTCTCAAGCATGCGTCGCAGGCTTGTCAGGTTGGCGCGCAAATGAAAACCAAGAGAGGTAAAGCCGAGCAGATTGACTGAAGGCCGGGACGTTTTTTCCTGTGCAACAGCATACCGCTTGACGAGTTCTGTAAAGAGTCCATCAGCAGCTTCGTTTTCCGACACCCTGAAGGGGTTGAGTGCATAGACCAGCAGTTTTTCAGATGGAACACCTGAATGGGCGGCAAGCTGGTTGAGATCTTCCTGGAGAAGAGCTGTACTGCAACTGGGAGCAATGACGGTAAGATCAGGGCTGTAGTAATGATCAACCTGCTGGAGAGTGCCGGGAAGTCGTGACACTCCCTGCGCAAGATCTCTTCCCCGCACCACGCTGATCGAGAGACCCGGAAAATCAGGAGTCCTTTCAAGCATGGTGTAGGTTGCCGTGATGTAATCGTCACCTTGCGGGGCATGGTAGACGGTGTGAACCCCTTTCATACTGTTGGTGATTCGGCTGATACCATGAAGGGCGGTTCCTTCGTAGAGCCAGAAAGCTAAGCGCATACTCTTTGACGGTTATTTATTGCATTTCCTTTCGGTGAATTATTCAGCGCTCGGCATGACTCCTTCAATCCATACATCTTTGTCAAACGCCGGCAGTTTGCTGCGACGCTGGAGCGGTGAAACAAACAGATTAGCCAGAGGAATGACCCCCGACCAACTGTGAATAGGCATAAGCATGAACTCCATGCTCCACTTTACAACAAAACCATGTCCGGCAAACGGGTTGGCGGTCATCAGCGAGGTAATGATGAGATCGGGCTGGATACGCGTGACATCTTCAAGCTGACGATGAAAGTTCGGTTGTTCGACAACTCTGACACCCTCAAGGGCTGTGAGCTCACGAGCATGAAATTTCTT
>JAAXUM010000078.1 GCA_013336025.1 Chlorobiaceae bacterium | reverse complement strand
GTTCTTATCTTTTAGGCCCTTTTTCCGGTAGCTGGAAAGCCTCTGCTTGCCTGGAGTATCATGCAGGCCCGTGCGGCAAAACAGGTTGAGCAGGTCTTTGTTTCCACCAATGATGACACTATTGCCAGCGTAGCAAGAGAGTATGGAGCAGAGGTTATTATCCGTCCCGAAGAGCTTTCAGGCGATAAGGCAACCTCCGAGTCAGCCCTGCTGCATGCTCTCGGGGTTATAGAAGGTGCTTGTGGCATCAGCCTGAAGCGTATGGTTTTTCTGCAGGCAACCTCCCCCTTGCGTAAACCTGACGATATCGATCTTGCCCTGAATCAGTTTGAAAGAGATCGGGCTGATTCTCTTATTTCCGTTACCAGAGCCGATGATCTGACCATCTGGGAGTGCCGGAACAAGCTCTGGAAAAGTGTCAATTTTGACTATCGGAATCGCGGAATGCGACAGGACAGACCATCGCAGTTTATTGAAAACGGTTCAATTTATATATTGAAGCCGGATCTGCTCAGAACGCTCGGAAACCGGATCGGGGAAAAACTCTCTGTTTACGAGATGGATTTCTGGCAGACATGGGAGGTTGATACGATTGATGAGATAGATTTGGTTGAATTTTATATGTTCAGAAAAAATCTGGCAGGAGAGAGTACCATTTGAACAAACCATCAGAAACACGTACCTATGAATTTCTTTTTATCAACTGACATTATTATCGGGGTCAATGAAGCCATGCGGCTGATTGACAGCATCAGACAGCTTTCGATCTCCAGACCGGGAATCATCTACGACGCAAATCTTGCCGGGAGTTTTTACTTTCAGGATGTTCTGAAAAGTATCACCTCCGCTGCTGAAAACAGCGTGTTGTACTGCAATGATTTCAATGGCGAGCCAACCTATACCCATCTTGAAAAGACGGCGGAGTTTTTCCGGCAGCATAAGCCTGACGGTCTTGTCGCAATAGGAGGGGGGAGTACGCTCGATCTTGGCAAAGGCGTTGCCCTTTTGCTGACCAACCCGGTGCCTGCGCTCTCACTGAAAGGTTTTCCCGAAAACGTCAACGATCCCGTACCGCTCATCACGGTCCCGTCGATTCTCGGCAGTGGAGCCGAGGTGAGCTATAATGCGGTGTTTATCGACGAGAACGAAGGACGGAAACTCGGTATCAACAGCCGGCGCAATTTTCCGAAAAAGTCCGTGGTCGATCCTCTTCTCTCCATGACGGCCCCGATGGAAAGCGTTATTTCAACGGCAATGGACAGCCTTGTTCACTGTGTAGACAGCTTCGGCTCGCTGAAGCACTCCCCGCTCAGCAGAATTTTTTCTGTTGAAGGGTATCAGCGAACCTTCTACGCACTTCAGCAGGGGCAGCTTGACCGGGCTGAAGCGCGCCTCGATCTTGCTCTTGGCAGTATCTGCGGAACGGTTGCCCTTATGAACTCGGGAGACGGGCCGACCAACGGATTTGCCTACTATCTCGGGGTAAAGCACAAGGTGCCGCACGGTCTTGCCGGAGCGATTTTTCTCAAGGAGGTCATGCGTTACAATTTTGATCATGGCTACGATAAATACGCGCTGCTCAATCCCATGCGCAGCTCACCATCCCCGAAAGATGCAACGCAGGAGCTGCTTGAAGAGATGGACGAGCTCTACCGGCAGCTTGACATCCCCAATCTTGTGCCATACGGTTACGGAAAGGGAAATGCCGCTGAACTTGCAAAAAATGCGTCGGAAGCCCTCAAGGGATCGTTTGCCGGAAATCCGGTTGCGTTTACCGAAGAGTCGGCACGTCACATTATCAATAATCTAACCTGATAACTACACAACAATAATGGCAGGAGCAGAACTCATAGGCAGGGAAGAGCTGGCCGAAATACAGGAGCTATTCAGCGGTGAAAAGGTAAACCTTTACCGCTACGGCGGCGGAAACTACAAAACGCGCGAATTCGAAGAGCGGTTTGCGAAGTACATGGGCGTGAAGTATGCTCATGCAGTTTCGTCCGGCACGGCAGCAATCCATTGTGCGCTTGCCGGAGCGGGCATCGGCCCCGGTGACGAGGTGATCACAACGGCATGGACGTTCATCGCCCCGATCGAGGCAATCAGCGCCCTCGGTGCAGTGCCGGTGCCGGTTGAACTCGACGAAACCTATCATCTCGATCCTTCGGAAGTTGAAAAAGCAATCACTCCGGCGACGAAAGCTGTTGTGGCAATTCCCATGTGGGCTTCTCCGAAAATGGATGAGCTTGCGGCGATCTGCCGGAGCAACAACCTCATTCTGATCGAGGATGCGGCCCAGGCGCTCGGCGCTTCCTACAAAGGGCGCAAGCTCGGAACAATAGGCAAGGTCGGCTCTTTTTCCTTTGATGCGGGCAAGACGCTGCACACCGGAGAGGGGGGTATCATTATTACCGATGACAAGGATATCTATGATCGGGCGGCTGAGTTTTCAGACCACGGTCACATGCATCTCCCGGGCCTTCCCCGGGGCAAGGATCCCCGAAGGGCAAAAGGGCTCAATCTCAGACTGAGCGAGCTGACAGCGGCCGTTGGTCTTGGCCAGCTTGCGAAAATTGACCATATCCTTTCGAAAACGAGGGAGAACAAAAAGAAAATCAAGGATGCCATTAGCCATCTTGACAACATTATTCTCAGACCATTTGCCGATGAAGACGGCTCACAGGGCGATACGCTGATTTTCAGGGTCATGGATCGCTCCCGGGCGCTTATGTTCGAAGCGCATCTTCTTGAGCGCGGATTCGGAACCAAAATTCTGCCTGAAGCGCTTGACTGGCACTATGCGGGAGTATGGGGCCACCTTCTCGGTGAGTACGACAGGTATAAAGGAGTCGATCTTGAAACGCTCTGGCCTAAAACCGGAGCCATGCTCAGGAGCAGCATCTGTCTCAATATTCCTGTACTCATGGACGACACCGTTATCAATCAGTTGATCGATGCGATCATAACCGGATCGGAAAAAATCGGGTAGTAAGCAAAAAGAAGATTCAGCGAAAGCAAAAAAGCCTGCATGTGCAGGCTTTTTTATGAGGCGAAGAGCGGATTCGAACCGCTGTACAAGGTTTTGCAGACCTCTGCCTGACCACTCGGCCACTTCGCCCTTGAAGTGAGGTGCAATATTAACAAAAAGTTCTTGTAATCCAAAAAGCAGCCAGACGAATTTCTTCTGACGGATAGTTTCCCGCAAACTACTCAGCACGGTTTCCTGCACGGAGAGGTTTTTGGTTCTGTGATCCCGACTCATTTTTTTTTCAGGGAATGGTAAACGTTTCATGAGGGTTTCTTACCTTGTCAGCGGTAATACATACAAGTTTCTGTTCATCCCTTCCCGGAAAACGAGTGGCCGAAAGGACAGTTGCGCAAAAAAGGGGTAAACGAAACGGAATCAAGGTTTGATAAGTCATGACGTTAACTACCGGTCCCGAAGCCGACAAAGCGTCACACGCCGCTTTGCGCGAAATACCCTTTAACTATACCTCTGCCGATGACCGGCAGGGCATATTGTCGTTGCTTGGCCCCGATATTCTCACTCTCCTTGACGAACTCAGAGAGCACCGTGTTACCGGACGTTCCGCCCGTCTTCTGATGGGCATTATCGGTGAAATTCTCATTCACCGTCGAAACCCCTATCTCTTCCAGGAACTGGTTGATTCCTCTGCAAGACGGTTACGACTGTTCGAAAGGGCAACAAAGGAACTCGATACCATTGTTGATGTTGCCAATGGCGAGCCTCGCGTTATCAGCATTATTGAGGCCGTTCGAGAGCAGCTTGACCGATTTCATTCCGCAGTTGAAAATACTCCTGAATTGAGGAGGCGTATGAAACGCGAACTTGGCGATGTCGTGGGCGCCAGGAACGTACTGTTCGATCCCTTTTCCCTTGCAGCGCATGCAACCGATGCGACGGACTGGAGGCTTCATCTCCCTGTGGCCGTAATAACCCCTGATGAAGAGGCGCAGGTTGCGCCGCTCATCACAGCCATTGCCCGTCTCGGTCTCAAGATCATCCCCCGTGGAGCCGGCACAGGCCTTACAGGAGGAGCCGTACCCCTGCGATCGCGTTGTGTGATCATCAATATGGAAAAGCTGAACCGTACAAGAGGGATCTCCCTGTGTGATTTTCAGCTTGACGACGGTACGGTCCGTTCAGCATCGGTCATTGAGGTCGAGGCCGGGGTCGTCACCGAAAAAGCCATGGAAGAGGCTCATGAGCACGGCCTTGTTTTTGCCACCGATCCAACCAGCGAATGGTCCTGCACCATAGGCGGCAACATTGCCGAAAATGCAGGCGGTAAAATGGCTGTTCGCTGGGGCACCTGTATCGATAACCTGCTTGAGTGGCGCATGGCCATGCCGTCAGGGGAACGATGGGTTGTTCGTCGTACTGATCACCAGCTCCGCAAAATCCTGCATGAAGACACGGTAACTTTTGAAATCAAGAGTGAAGATGGTCGCGTTATCGACAGGATTCAGCTCAAGGGTACCGATATCCGAAAGAAAGGACTCTGGAAAGATATTACCAACAAGGCGCTCGGGGGTGTACCCGGACTGCAGAAAGAGGGGACTGACGGCGTCATTACCTCCGCACGATTTGTGCTTTACAGGAAATATCCTGAAATGAAAACCCTCTGCCTTGAGTTTTTCGGTCCCGATATGGATGAAGCAAGCAGGGTAATCGTTGAACTTTCAAATGTTTTTCCCCTCCCTTCCGGTGACGGAGAGGCTTTGCTTGCTCTTGAACATTTTGATGACGAATATATCAGGGCAATCGAGTACAAGGTTAAAGCTCCCCGTCCGCAGACACCCAAAGCCGTTCTGCTCATTGATATTGCTGGCGGCACGGAAGAGGCTGTAGATCGTGGAGTTGCAACGGTCCAAACCCTGCTTGAACGGCATCCCAACACGCTTATGTTCGTCGCAAGGGACAATGCTGAATCGGTACGCTTCTGGGCCGATCGCAAAAAGCTCAGCGCTATTGCACGGCGAACCAACGCATTCAAGCTTAATGAGGATATTGTCATACCGCTTTCAGAGCTTGCCGAGTTTGCCCGCTTTATCGACAGCCTCAACATCGAAGAGGAACGCTATGCCCAAATCCGCTTTACCGAAAGGGCAGGAGAGATATTTTCCGATTCGGATATCACCGGCGACGGCGGTCAGTTTGCCGCTAAAATACCGGCAGGCATCGATCTCTGCCGCACGTTCCGCTGCAAGATCGAAAATGAGGAGCCTCAGGCACTTCGCTCCCTGTCAGTCGCAGATGAGCTTTTTCGGGAAATCGGGGAACTTGTTCAGGGCTATCCCCGCATGCAGACTGCTTTTGAGACCGCATGGCAGGAGGTGCGCAACCGTCGTATCGTGCTTGCGACGCATATGCACGCCGGAGACGGCAATGTCCATGTCAATGTACCTGTTCTTTCAAACGACCGCCCGATGCTTGAACGTGCAGACAAGGTGATCGATCTGGTGATGGAGAAGGTGATCGCACTCGGGGGCGTGGTTTCAGGAGAGCACGGCATAGGAGTAACGAAGCTCAAATATCTTGATCGGGAGATTATCGAAGAACTTTCACGGTACCGCCGCAAGGTTGACCCCGAAGCTCTGATGAATCCCGGAAAGCTTGAAGATATGGAGGCGCTTGCTTATATCTTTACTCCTTCCTTCAATCTGCTTGAACTTGAGGCGCATATTCTCAAGCGAGCCCAGATCGAGGAGCTGTCAAAAAAGGTCGATTACTGCATCCGGTGCGGAAAGTGCAAGACCGACTGTTGCGTCTATTACCCCTCAAAGGGTATGTTTTATCATCCCCGCAACAAGAATCTTGCTATCGGATCGCTTATTGAAGCCCTGCTTTATGACGCGCAACGGGAGCGTTCAACCGATTTCGAGCTTTTACAATGGCTTGAGGAGGTGGCCGATCACTGTACCATCTGCCATAAATGCCTCAAACCCTGTCCGGTTGATATCGACACCGGGGAGGTATCGGTGCTTGAACGCGAAATTCTATCAAAGAGAGGCTTCAAACATACCTCTCCGATTGCGGAGATGACGCTGCAGTATCTCTACAGCCGATCCCCGCTTTTCAACAGGTTTTTCCGCAAGACGGTTCTTCAGCTTGGCAGTGCGGCACAACGTGCGGGAACCAGACTTGCCGCGCCTGTACAACAGGATGAGAATCCACCATCATTTTATCCACTGAGACTGTTGCGTTCTCCTGTTCCGCCCATACCGGAAGAGGGGCTGCGCGACCTGCTTCCTCCTTGCGGGCCCGATCAGGTTCTTGTGTTCGAGCCCACCCGAACCGTTATCGGTACGGTCTTTTATTTTCCCGGATGCGGTTCGGAACGGATGCACTCAGCCATCTCCATGGCCGCTCTTCATGTGCTTCTTGAAACAGGAACAAGAGTGGTGCTGCCGCCGCCTTTTCTCTGCTGCGGTTTTCCTGCCCACGTTAATGCAAAAAAAGAGCAGTATTCGAACATCGTGCTGCGCAATACCGTGCTTTTCAGCCAGATCCGTGAAATGTTCTCCTACCTTGATTTCGATGCCTGTATCGTGACCTGCGGCACCTGCCTTGAGGGTCTCGATGGCGTTGAAACAGGAAAGCTGTTTGGCGGGAGGATCATGGACAGCGCATCCTATCTTCTTGAAAAAGGGGTGACATTCAGCGGTTCAGGAACAGCCCTCTACCACGCGCCCTGTCACGACTCGCTTGGAGGAAAGGCGCTCGACACCCTGAAGAAACTGGGCGGGTTCGATACCATAAAGCCTGTACCGCACTGTTGTTCCGAGGCCGGCACGCTTGCACTTTCCCGTCCAGACATAACTGATGCCATGCTTCACCGCAAACGGGACGCCATTCGCGAGGTGCTTGGCGATAAAAAGAGCGAGCGCATGCTTACCAACTGTCCCTCCTGCGTTCAGGGGCTTGGCAGAAATCTTGATCTCGGTATCGAACCGCAGCACATTATTGTTGCACTGGCTGAAAAACTCTCCGGCACCGGGTGGAAAGCACAACTGGAGATATCGGCGCAGCGTGCAACGGCAGTAAGTTTTTAGAGGACAGCCTCAAATCCCTTCATCGATTTGAGGCCTTACATGGGAGCGCTGAAGTTTTTTAGCGCTTCCCGTTGGGGTAAGC
>JAAXUM010000077.1 GCA_013336025.1 Chlorobiaceae bacterium | reverse complement strand
GTTTTATGAGTTTTTGTAAAAGAGTGTTCTTGACAGGATTGTTTCAGGGAATCTCAGTGCATGGATGCGATGAGGATTGATGTTATTTCCGTTATTCCCGGTTTTTTCGATTCGGCCCTTGACAACGGTCTTTTGAGCATAGCCAGGAAAAAAAAGTATGCGGAAATTCATGTCCATAACCTTCACGACTATGGACTGGGGAAATACCGGCAGGTTGACGATACGCCGTTTGGCGGCGGAGCAGGAATGGTGCTGCGTCCTGAACCGGTTTTTTCATGTATTGAAACCCTTATGGGTGAGAGGACGTATGATGCGGTGATTTTTCCAACACCGGACGGCAAGCCTTTTGATCAGCCTCTTGCAAACCGGTTTTCCCGCTTGAAAAACCTGATCATTCTCTGTGGGCACTACAAGGCTCTTGACGAACGGGTTCGTCAGACGCTTGTAACCATGGAACTGTCAGTTGGTGATGTGGTGGTTTCGGGAGGAGAGATACCGGCACTGCTTATTATGGACGCGATTGTGCGATTGATTCCGGGAGTGCTTGGCGACAGTGAGTCGGCATTGACGGATTCTTTTCAGACAGGAATGCTTGATAGTGTTTATTATACCAGACCGTCGGAGTTCAGAGGAATGAAAGTTCCGGAGGTTTTGTTGTCAGGTAATCATCGGAATATTGAGCAGTGGCGTTATGATAATGCCCTGCAGCGAACAACCCTGAGGCGTCCCGATCTGCTTGATACGAAAAGTTTTGAAGATTGAGTAAAAAAAATAACGTAAATATTTGTCGTCATGGATCAGTTAATTCAGTTAGTTGAAGCTTCAGAAGCCAGAAATGATTTTCCGGCTATCAATCCGGGTGATACCGTAAAGATACAGCTCAAGGTTATTGAAGGTGAGAAGGAAAGACTTCAGGCATTTGAGGGTGTTGTCATCAGTGACCGTGGTGCAGGTGGATCGAAAACGATCACGGTACGTAAAATATCGCACGGTGTTGGAGTAGAAAGAATTATCCCGGTCAATTCCCCCAATATTGAGAGCATAACGGTACTGAAACACGGAAAGGCAAGAAGAGCGAAACTCTTCTATCTGCGCAAGCGTACCGGTAAAGCTGCATTGAAGGTCAAAGCCCGCAAAGTGGTGGAAAAAGCCTGAGTTTTACTTGAAGCGGCAGGTTTTTCAGCCTGCCGCTTTAATGCACGAACATGTCGCCCCGGTTTTTAAACACGTTTCAGGTATCCGGTTTTCCGAAAGCCGGACATCTGTATTCTCGTGCAGAATCATTCCTGTGCGATGAAATGCCTTCAGTATTATCAGGCAGTAATGCTTCGACGCCATGAAAAAGGCACAATCTCCGAATCTGTTTTCATCCGCTGAACTCGAATATTATCGGCGCCCTGTATTGCAGAAGGACGCCGATATCGAGTTGTTTCGTCAGAAAATTCTTGGGTTTTATGCAGAAAAACGGCGATCCTTTCCCTGGAGGGAAACAACGGATCGTTATGCCGTCATGGTCAGTGAGATCATGCTTCAGCAGACACAGGCAGAGCGCGTTGCCGAAAAATTTATGGTTTGGATGGAGCGTTTTCCTGATACAGGAACGCTCTCCGATGCTTCGCTCAGGGATGTGCTTACGCTCTGGAACGGACTTGGCTACAACTCCCGGGGTCAGCGACTGCAGAGCTGTGCGAAAGTGATCATGGATCGTTTCGGCGGTGTAGTACCTGCGCTGCCTGCCGATCTTAAAACTCTTCCAGGTATTGGTGATTATACCTGCCGGTCTATTCCGGTATTTGCCGATAATCTTGATGTTGCCGCAGTCGATACCAATATCCGAAGAATCATCATTCACGAATTCGCCCTTCCTGAAGATACTTCCAGATCGAAGATTCAGGCTGCTGCAGAGCAGTTGCTGCCACAAGGTCGAAGCCGGGAGTGGCACAATGCTCTCATGGACTACGGAGCACTCTTTCTCACCAGCCGGAACACCGGTATCCGCCCTTTGACGAAGCAGTCGAAATTCGAAGGGTCAAAACGCTGGTATCGCGGGAGGCTGCTCAAAGATCTTGTCACTGTGGAGTCTGTTTTTCTCGAAGAGGTCGAAGAAAAATATGGCTCCTGTCCATGGGGTCTGCAGGAGATCATCGCCGATCTCGTGCGTGAAGGTCTTGTCGAAGAGGTTGACAGTCCGAACCGGACCGGAGGGCGGGTGCTGAGGATAAGAGATCGGTGATCGTTTCCGATTTCAGATACACATGCGACGAGATTCTTCGACGTCTGGTTTAATTCCCGTTATGAGATCATATGAGAAAAAAGAACGACAGTAAACAGGTAGCTGAATCTGAGCATTGCAGCGTATGCTCTCCGGGCAGGCAGGAAGAGTATGATATTCCGGATAATATGTGAAGTGAATCTGCCCTGGCGTTTATGGTTCAGGGCAGCGATCACAGAAGTGGTGGGTTTTCCTGACAGTTATTCCGTGTTGTATACCATGTTCAGTGCCTGATAGACCTTGTCGATTTCGGCAGTATATCTGGTGGTGATGGCCTTTCGTTTCAGTTTCATGGTTGGCGTCATGTCTCCGCTCTCAATGCTGAAAGCCTCGTCAACAAGCAGAAACTTGCGAACTTTTTCATGGGTTGCGAGTTGACGGGAGATGTTGCGCAGAAGCTTTTCGTATATCTGCTGGATATGTTTATTCTCAATCAGTGCCTTGTTTGATTCTGCCGAAATAGCGTTTTCCCTGGCGAATTCCGTGAGTTTACTGAAATCAGGAACAATCAGCGCAATAAGGAATGGCCGCTTTTCCCCGATCACAATCACCTGATCAACATAGGGACTTTCCGAAATGAGGTTCTCGATAGGCTGGGGCGCAATGTTTTTACCGCCGGAAGTGACGATGATGTGTTTTTTTCGGTCGGTGATTTTCAGATACCCGTCACGGTCAATCTCTCCAATATCGCCGCTGTAAAACCAGCCGTCTTTAATAACTTCATGAGTAGCCGCTTCATCCTGCCAGTAGCCTTTCATGATATTGGGCCCTTTCATAAGAATCTCGCCGTCGTCAGCAATTCTTATCTGTACGTTATTGACCGCAGGCCCAACGGTTCCAAGCTTGATTTTATCAGGTCTGTTGACGTTGGTGACGGGCGATGTTTCAGTAAGGCCGTATCCTTCAAGGATATTAATGCTCAAAGCCTGGAAAAACTCTCCTACCTTCTGCGGAAGGGCAGCCCCTCCTGACACAAAGTATCGGAGTTTTCCGCCAAATTTTTTTCTGATTTTTGAATAAACAAGTTTATCGGCAAGAGAGTGCTGCATGGAAACAGTGAATCCCGCTTTGCCTTTCTCATTCATCTCTCGATGAAACTCTTCACCGGTATGCAGGGCCCAGAAAAAGATCTTTTGTTTAACAGCGCTTTCATTGCTGATCTGTTTGAGCGTGTTGGCCT
The DNA here is from genome assembly GCA_013336025.1 of Chlorobiaceae bacterium. Classification (GTDB taxonomy): domain Bacteria; phylum Bacteroidota; class Chlorobiia; order Chlorobiales; family Chlorobiaceae; genus Chlorobium. The sequence continues at coordinate 3,717 of JAAXUM010000077.1, read as the reverse complement.
TGATTCTGTCGAACAGACGAGGAACAGTGAAGATGATTGTCGGGCGTGCTTCAGCGATATTCAGTGATACCGTTTCAACACTTTCCGCAAGATAGATTGCCGCACCGCATGAAAACAGCAGATAGTAGCCTCCTGTACGCTCATACGCGTGGGAGAGCGGAAGGAAAGAAAGGCTGCGGTCGGTTTCGTCGAGCCGGATAACGGTTGAGCATGATTTGACATTTTCACAAAGGTTCCTGTGTGTCAGCATCACCCCTTTTGGAAGTCCTGTGGTTCCGGACGTGTAGATCAGTGTAGCGATATCGTCAGGCTCAACATCTATTTCATCAAGCAGCCATGGTTTTTTTTCGAGAATGGCTTTTCCCTCGTCTTTAACCTGATTGAGATCAACGACTTCCTCAATAGTTTCTTCAAGCCGATTCATGACAATGACCAGGCTCAGATCGGGCAGTTTCTGCCAGATCGAGAGGATTTTGCCAAGCTGCAGCATGTTGGATACAATGATTCCTTTTGCGCCGCAGTTGCGGAGAATATACTCTATCTGGTTCGGAGGAAGCGAGGGGTAAAGAGGGACATTAACCGCGCCAAGCATCAGTATGGCCATATCTGCCATATACCAGCCGGGTCTGTTTTCAGAAAGAATTGCCACACGATCTCTTGCGCCGATTCCGTTTTCCTTGAGATATGCAGCACAATGCCTCACGTCCTCCTGCAGCAGATCGTATGAGATCGGTTCATAAACACCATTGATTTTCCTTGCAAGGGGAAACTTTGAACTTTGCCCTTTGTAATGCGTGAAAATGGATGAGAAAAGTTCAGGCAGCGTGTTGAAATTGGAATTGATGAGTCCCATTGAGAGCCTTTTTTTTGTACGAGAAGACAATATTCCCTGTTGGCTTGCGGGGCGGGGGTATCCATGAAGGCTACATGCCGTAAAAGCCGAAAAGGGGAAGGTTCAGGTGATTAAGTAAATATTTAACAATACATTATTACAAATCCAAAAATATTCAGGCTTGACACGACTTTACAGCGCTATTCTTCAGACGATTAGCAGCTCATTATGGTCGTTTTTTTATTGCCGTTCGGATTCTCCGGCAGTGGAGGGCTGTTCTGTTGCTGGTGTCTCATCACCAGCCGGACATCTGAAACGCAAACACTTAATTCGTCGGAGAAATAGCCTGATTGCGACAACAGGTAACCAATTGTCCGCAGAGACGAAGTTGAAAAATAAGTGAATAGGATAAATCGTTGAACACATTTGAGCTGGCTTTAGATCCGGATGGTATCTCGCAGTACTGTAACATAAAAAGAGAAACAACACATGGAAAGAATACGGGATCTCTACTTTGGATGAGTACAGGGAGATTCCGGCAATCTTCCGGAATGACCCGGACGTTCTGTTTTTTATCTGATGCAGGTCAGGTTGGTCGTTGTCTTTATGTTTTGTTTGTTTTGTTGTACCTTGCAGGATATATCGGTACTCTGTTCAGGTGCGGCAAGATGTATGGTGATGAGGTGTTAATTTTTCGGAATCGATAGTGCGCTGGCGTTGAGGTTTCTGAAAGCAGTTTTCAAGATTTTTTAAGTTGTTATTGCGTGATTGTTGATGCGAAAAAGAAACAGAGCTCATGGCCAGGATATGCCGGTGTTATTCTTGGTGTTATCCTTCTTGTTTTTTTGTTCAGACGGGTTGATTTCAGGCATTCGCTTGAACTTGTTTCGTCAATAGGAATATCCTCACTGCTTGTTTTTCTTCCTTTTCTCGGCCTTCATCTCATTGAAACGGCCGCATGGATAAAAGTTTTTCCTCCAAGCGTCAAACGCCCTGCTTTTTTCCCGCTTTTTAAAATTCAGGTGATTGCCGAAACCGTTTCCATGACTCTTCCTGCAGGGATTGCCGTCGGTGAACCGCTTCGTCCGTTTCTCTGCAACCGGTTTCTTGGTATTGCCGTACCCTCCGCAGTGGCAAGCGTTGCCGTTCGAAAGCTTTTGCTCGGAGCAGCCCAGGGATTGTTTACGGTTATCGGAGCCATAGCGGGTTTCGGGCTTTTACAGGATAGTTCCCGCTCGATACTTGGTTTCAACGGTCTTGGCGTTATCGTCCTTTCGGCGGGCGTTGCGGTTACCATTGCATTTCTCTTTTTTGTTGTTCTCCTTATAAACGGCAATGCGGCAGCTCATCTGCACGGGCTGTTGATGCTGGTGCCTTTCAGAAAAGTCAGGGAGTGGCTGCTTGAAAAGGAGTCGGGATTTACCAAAACCGATACGGAGCTGAAAAGTTACAGGGGTCCGGCCGCAACCAGACTCCTCCTTGCTCTCGTTTACTATGTTTTTGCATGGATGCTTCTTGCTGTCGAAAGCTATATCATACTTCGTCTTCTTGGCGTCGATGTTTCTTTTCAGCAGGTACTCGCCTTTGATACGGCGCTTGCCATGCTTCGCTCACTGTTTTTTTTTATTCCCTCAGGTATCGGTATTCAGGATCTTGGCTATCTCGCTTTTTTCCAGGCGATAGGCATACCGGATTATGCCGCATACGGGGGCGCATTTGTTCTGCTGCGTCGTTTCAAGGAAATCGTATGGTACGGCCTGGGCTATCTGATTATGTTCATATCAGGGGTGCATCTTAATGATGCATCGAAGGTAAGCAACGAGTGACGATGAAAAAAAAAGTTCTGTTTATTTGCGGATCGATGAACCAGACAACCCAGATGCATCAGATTGCAGGGTGTCTGCAGGAGTACGAACAATATTTCACTCCTTTTTTCAGTGACGGTCTGCTTGGTAAAGCAACTGATCTCGGGTTGCTTGAGTTTACCATTATGGGTAAAAAACGCTCCCGGAAGGCTCTTGATTATCTGCATGCCAACAATCTTACAGTCGATATCGGCGGCTTCGCTCATTATTATGATCTCATTGTAACCTGTACAGATCTGATTGTTCCCAGACACTTCAAGGCGAGAAAGATCGTCCTGGTACAGGAGGGGATGACTGAACCGGAGACAGCTTTTTTTTATCTGGCAAAACAGTACCGATGGGTGCCTCGGTGGATAGCAGGAACTGCTATGACCGGTCTCAGTGATGCCTATGAGAAGTTCTGTGTGGCCAGCGAAGGGTATCGTGAACTCTTTATGCAGAAGGGTGTCGATCCCCGGAAAATCGAAGTGACAAGTATTCCGAACTTTGACAACTGCGAGGCCTATCTGCAGAATGATTTTGAGCATCGGGGCTATGTTCTTGTCTGCACATCCGACAATCGCGAAACCTTTGTGTACGAAAACAGGAAAAAAAATATTCTCAAGTATCGTGCAATGGCAGAAGGGCATCAACTGATTTTCAAGCTTCATCCGAATGAAAATGCTGTGAGGGCAGTGCGCGAAATCAATGAATATGCGCCGGACAGTCTCGTTTATACAGAGGGAAAAACCGAGGAGATGATTGCCAATTCACGTATGCTTATTGCACAGTTCTCTTCAACGATTTTTGTGGGATCAGCTTTGCAGAAGCCGGTTCATTGCGGCATTGAGCCCGATCTGCTCCGGGCGCTGACTCCCTTGCAGAACAGGAGCGCAGCAAAAAAGATAGCCGATGTCTGCCGTCAGGTTATTGACGGATAAGGAGTTTTCTGAATTATCGGGTTTTCATTCATGCATACGGTAGCGGTTATTCCTGCAAGAGGCGGCTCAAAGGGCCTTAAAGATAAGAACATTTATCCGG